>JBFFKS010000001.1:0-28193 GCA_041555275.1 Xianfuyuplasma sp.
TCTTGCGATCGCTCTCATGCTTAATGCATTTAAATCTTGATCCCGTGTTATTTGGTATGCGGTATCCAAAATTTGTTTTTTTGTATATACTTTTTTAGCCATGTTTTTCACCTCAATATCGCTTCAATAACAGTATACCACACTATTGTTAATATACTTATATTAAAATTAATAACACTTGTACTATAATGGCTTTATAAAGACATTTAAATAGATAACACTTTTTAATAAAGTGCTATTGATTAATGAAGTATTATTGATAATATGGATGTATAAAGTATTAAATTTGAGGTGATTTAATGAAAAAAATATTTGTTGTTTTTATGTTATGTTTTATGCTTGTTTCTTGTAATCAAAACACACAAGAAATTGTTTGTGAAAGTGATGAGGAACTTGTCTCTGGAGTATGTCAAAAAGTCGAAATTACTTGTACTTTGCCAAAAGTATTAGTCGATGGGGAATGCAAGGTACCAGATCCAGTTTGTGAAGCAAATGAAGAGTTGGTAGATGGAACTTGTCAAATCATAGACCCAGTATGTAATAACGATGAAGTATTACGTGATCATGAATGTATTATTATTCCTGATCCAGTAATTACACTTACTGGAGATTTGGAGTTTACTCTAGAAGCAGGAAGTGTGTATGTAGAGCCTGGAGTAACTGCAATGTATGACGGTAATGAAATAGACGTTCTTATCACAGGTCTTCCTAATATGAAAGAACTAGGAACATATACAATAAAATATAACGCCAACGTAGATGAAAAAAGCGCAGTAGAAGTAACTAGGACGCTACATATAATAGATACTACCGCCCCTCTTGTTTCTTTTAGTGAATTTGATGACTTCACTCAAGAAATTGGTATATCTTATTCACATCTTGATATTCAACTTTCTGATAATAGTGATTCAAGAAGTGATATCGAATTAGTAGTAACTGGTGAAATAGACGTAAATACATTAGGAGAATATGAATTATCATATTATGCCATTGATTCAAGCGGGAATACATCAGAAACAATCACCAAAACGGTAACTGTCATAAATCCTGTTGAATTAAGTTTCATAGAAAGATACATGAAAGATCATACTTCCCTATATGATCCTAATCCTTACATAAACTCATATACCTTCGATAAGATTGAATGGGTTCATCGAGGATTGGTATTTGAAGATGGTGAATACATACCAGTATTCTACTTCTTCCTACATAATTATTTGGATGACGCACATGTCTTAAACAAAATCACATTTGTATGCCCTAAAAGGGAGAACCAAGTACATATACTTACAGATGATGTATTAGACTATGCATTCCAAATACCACTAGACTGTATAGAAGATGGCAAAATTGGTATCATCACCTATGCTCATGATGAATACCAAGCAGGCCAATATTGGGTCGCATCTATGTCTATTAGTAGAACAAGTATGAAGGTATCTAAAATTCTCGAACTTGATCTTAAGAAAGGCAACCTAAACTAAAAGCGCGATTGCGCTTTTTTCTTTGGTTTTTGTTGTGTTATAATATATTGGATGGGAGGTGCAATATATGAAATACATTGCTCCCTTTAGTAAAATGACAGTTTCAAAACTTTGGAATGATCCATATATAAGTAAGAAAATGCTTGAATACCATTTGGCTTTTGAAGATGATATCGCATCTCGAAGATTAGAAACGATAAAAAAAACTGTTGATTTTATCTATGATGAATATAGACCAAATACACTCTGCGATTTTGGATGTGGACCAGGCTTATACACCAATCTTTTTGAAGCCAAAAAAGTAAGTGTCACAGGTGTTGATTTTAGTTCGAATTCTATTGCATATGCGCGTAGTCAAAATCGTCATGTTAGATATGTTGAAGCAAACTATTTGGAAGTAGATTTAGAAGACACATTTGATGTCATCACAATGATCTATTGTGACTTCACAGTATTACCTCTAAAGAGTATCAAAAAACTATTAGATACCGTTAAACGCCATCTAAATGATAATGGTAAATTCCTGTTTGACGTCCATAATTACACGTTTTATGACAATTTCATGGAATATGAGCATATTGACGAGCAAGTTGATGGGTTTTACATGGAAGGACCATGTGAAATCACCTACAAAAACATAAAGTATGAGGATGAAATGTTATGTTTGGAATATATAAATGCTGTTGGCAAAGAACGTAAGGAACTATATAATTGGTATCAATGTTATAGTAAAGATTCTATTACAAAAATTCTAGGCGATAATGGCTTTAAAGTGAACCGCATTTTTTCAGATACATTAGGAACTTTAGAAAATGAGTTTAGTGATATATATTTCATTGAATGTACGAAAGAATAGTCAAAAAAAACACCACCCTAAAAGGTGGTGTTTTCATTACCATGTTGCAAATAATGTATCGAGAAATAGAATAAAGATATGGAATACAAAACTTGCTATTGAAGCAAATAGATAAACGAGGAATATATATGATTCAACAAATCGGAATCTTGGTCCATCAATTAACGTCATGATAACACCTTGTTCTTTGTATTTGTATTCTCTTAGTGTCATTACCCAGGATAGGAATGTCATAAACAGGATCATAAATGGATAAATGAAATAAAGAGATGCTCCTCCCTCGTATTCCCAGGGAGGATATTTAATAGACATCATAATTGCTTGAAACACAAAAATAATTAAACAAAATCTTCCGAAAAAATACTTTTTAATCTTTGGATTCACTTCTTTTGGTAGTTCAATAGAAATAGACTTTGCCATAGTGATAACGATGAGTTGTGGAATAAATGCCAAGATTGGCGCAAAAAGATATATTGGAATCGTAAATATCATAAAGATTACCAGAATCTTGATGATTTTTTTATTACTAATGATATCATCAACCACACCTTTTCTAGGTAAAGTTATAATCTTAGGAAACTTCTGTTTAATACTTGATTGCAACTCATCGATAACTTTCTCATTTGCTCGACGAGAACTATTACCACCCATTAAATAACGTTGATATTTTTCTTTGGCGTACTTCATAACTTGCCCTTTTATGGCTATCGCCTTACTTGTTTTTGCATACTTCTCAAATTCTTCATTAATGTATTCAGCATATGTCATATGATCACCCTCCTATAATTAAAAGTTCACTTCCTTCTATCTAAGTAAACATGTAAGTCACCTAAATTTTTAATTTTTAATATGTGATTTTAATTTCGTTCCATCTAAGTCCTTTTTCTTTCTAGATTTCATTTTATTCTCTATACAATACTTATATGTATCTCTGAAGTATTTTGAAATGTGGTTATAAATGATTAAAGAAACTTTATTTCTAGAATACATAAAGAACTCTCTATTTAATTCTTCATCATATTTCATTTTATCACCTCTAAATATAAAAAGTGTACTCACTATTTTGTGAGTACACTTGTATGTCAGCTACAGTTTTATTTTAATATGAAATAGCAACTCAATTCAATGGGTTTTAACATTTTTTTTCATAATTGTTGACAAAACATCAAAACAACGATAAAATAAATTTAACGATAAAATAAATTTAACGGAGTGATGAAAATGAAATTGATCAATAAAGAATTTACAAAATTATCAATCGCAACCTTTATAACAAGGTTTGGTGATAGTGTTGATAGTATCGCATTTAGTTGGCTTGTATATGTCATGACAGGTAGTAGAGAATTAATGGGAGCTATTTTTGCGATAAGTATATTACCTAATATTATCGTATTACCATTTGCTGGAGTATTAGCAGATACCTTCAATCGTAAGAAACTAACAATTATAGGTGATGTATCACGAGGAATTAGTGTCACAATATTAGCTATCTTTTATTTCTATGGTATTTTAGAAGTTTGGCATTTATTTATGTTTGTTATATTGAATTCATTATTCGAATCAGTAGCAAATCCTGCAAGAGGAAGTATGTTACAAGCATTGGTAAATGATGATGAATATGTAAAAGCAAATGGATATTTATCTAGTGCCTCTAATTTAGGAGGATTAATTGGAATATCATTGGCTGCAGTATTTATAGGTTTATTAGGTATATGGGGAGCTATCTTAATTGATGGTATAACTTTCCTTGTTTCTGCCATTATAATCTTTATGATTCACTATACATATGAACCACCAACAAATGGCAGTAAACAAAAAATAAAAGATTTCTTCGTAATGATCAAAGAAGGATTTGTCTATATAGGTGGTAAGAAATTTATTATCGGATTAATGATCCTTGGCGCTTTTATCAATTTTGCATTTGTTCCAGTGAATGTCTTACAACCAGTTTATGTAACCGAAGTTCTTAATCTAGGAGTCGAAGGACTTACTTATCTAGGATTAGCAATCCTTATCGGAATGACACTAGGTGGACTGATTATGGGGAAATTTGCCGACAAAGTGAATCCAATTAAATCTATTGTTTTTGGATTAACGATGATGGGAATCATGTATGCATTGCTAGGATTCGTTGATTTCTTTACATTTAATCAAACATTGATTGTTGTTTCAGCTGTTGTATTCGCCGCATTGTTTGGATTATTCTTGCCAATCATTCAAGCACCTATCCAAGGAATTATTATGAAAAAAACACCACCAGAAATGATGGGTAGACAGAGTTCAATATTCGGGATATTTGCGTTAATATCAATGCCTTTAGGTGGGGCCTTAGTAAGTATCATTGGAGATTCGTTAAAAGTCTCAACGTTCTTTATCTCAATGGGAACTGCAATTGTCATTATCGCAATGATTTATTATAGTATCAATCGTAAAACTGTAGTATAGAAATAGTTATCAATATAAGGTATAATGAAATAGATAATTGGGGTGATTCTATGAGTAATATTAAAATAATCAAAACAGAAGAAGAGTTTAAAATATTTGCTGATCCATATCGAATGAAAATCATGTCTACATTTGGTTCTAACAAAAATCCAATGACAGTAAAAATGGTCGCTGATGAAATGGGAGAAGTACCCGCAAATGTCCACTACCATGTAAAGAAACTACTAAAAATTGGCCTTATTGAACTAGACCATATTGAAGTGATTAATGGGATAAACGCAAAATACTATAAAAAAATAGTAGATGATATTATTTTAGAAATCAGCAAAGATCAACCACAAGAGATGATGAATATGCAGATGGATTTAGCAACCAATGCCCTTTTAAACACTGTAGATTTATTTAAAGACGCAGTTCGAGAACGAGCAATTAAAATAAAATCAGCACCAGAAGAACGTAAAAATGATGGATTCCTTCTTGTTGATGATGTTTACTTATCGGAAGAAGACTACAATGAATACTATACTCTTGTTAAGAGTTTTCTAGATACGAAGAGTACAAAAGGTAAAGGTAAAAGTAAATACAAAACCATCTCAGGACTAATAAAATCAAATAAATAAGACCAATCAATCGATTGGTCTTTGTTTTTTAAAACAGTCTAAATAATTACTTTTTAAGAGTAATCGTCCATCTATCATAATCGATTAAACCATCTTCCTTCATCTTGATTAGTTCTCTAGATAGAGATGGTCTTTGCATATATAGCTGGCTTGCGAGTTCTTCTTTCGTCATGTTTAGATGAATTACTTTGCTTTTTTGAATTCTTTTTTCCTGATATAAATAGAATAAGATTTTATCTCGAACACTATCTTGTGATAACAACTTACTTTTAATGTTCATTTCAAATGCTTTATCACTTAACATCTCTAGGAAATTTTTTAGAAAATCGTTGTCGTAAAAAAGATACTGTTCAAACTCATTATTTGGAATAATCGCAATCTTTGTTTTCCCTTTGGTTATTAGTGATCCAGGGAATGTTTTTATTTTACTACCAAAGATTAAAACATCACCAAATAACTGGCCTGGTTCTAGTGTGTTAATCGTGAAGTCTTTCCCTGCTAAACTATAGGCTTTAACATGTATTTTTCCTTCTAATACTATCCCTACATAGGTACTTTCATTGTCTTCGATTTCAATGGTAAAGTTTGTTGGAAATTCTAAAATCTCTATCTTTGATAAGTCAATTCTTGAATTTCTAAATAATTTACACTCTTCTAATCTCATAAAAACACCTCATTTTCGTAACTTTGGTTACAATAATATTTTATCATATGTAGGTACCCAATCATAGTAAAAAACGTATGAATTAAAACAAACAAAAAGGTATACTTCCAAAAGCATACCTTTTCTTAATTGACTAAACATAAACTCTATAATTTCACAGTGTATTTTGATTCCTTTCTTTCCTGTGTATGTGGATGATCCTTGTACCCATATGTTTTTTCTAGGTAAGCATATAGATATGAAATTCCAAGTAGGATAAATCCAAGTATGAAGTAGGTAACCATCTTCACAAAACTAGAAAAGTCTTGGTTGAAGAAATCATAAATAAAGAATTTGGCTAAACTAAAGTATATAGCCCCTAAACCAATCCTTCTTGTTACACTCCATCCTTGTCTGAAACCAGCCAATATACCAATCGCAGAAGCAATTAAGAAGTAACTTGAAAGAATTACTTTATCAAATTCAAAGTTGATATATCGATGAATAAAGATACTGTGGATTAATACACCAATTCCATATAATATAATGAAGTTTCTTTCGACATGGTCTGTCTTGCAGTATCCTTTATATATTTCTCGTAATGACCAAACATTATAAACATTTACTAAGAACAATAACACAAATTTTAAGACATCTTTAAATTGTGAGAAATCATGATCAAAGTAGAAGAGGTTAAGTGAAAATGTCAGTAATAAAATACCAATATTAACACCAAGTACGAAGTGTTTCTCATGTTGCATTTTCAATGGTTTAATCACGATTAACCAACGATATCCAATAAACAATGCCATGACTGAAGCCATGATGAAGGCGGCTTCATTACTGATTAAATCGTTTGTTATTGTCATGATTATTGGAACAAGCGCTAGTAAGTTTAATGCGTTTGTTATAATCATATCATACTCATTTTCTTCTTGTTTTTTATATTTAAAGTATAAATTAATTCCAAGTAAGACAAGACCTAAACCGAATGTAACAAATAAGACATCAGATTCAGTAAACCTTAGTGATCCAAAGAATGAATAATAGAATAAGTTTCTAATAAGTAAGATAATAATGAAAAAGTATGATATTCCTCTATGTGTTTTATCTTTTGTAAATTTAGAAAGCACATATAGCAGTAATATCTCAACAGCTAGAACAGCATTTAATACACTAAATGGAGCGATATTTTGAGTACTGAAGCTTTGTGCTACAAAACTATAGATGAATAAAGCTAATGCAATAATCCAAATATAATAATTTTTTAAATCTTTATACCTTACCTTCTTGTACAGATAGCTATATAGTGGTGCAAATACAAGAATGAAGAATAGTAGGATAATCGATACTAGTTCGAGATTGAATAGCTCTAATACAAGGAAGGTAATGCTAGAAGAGATTAATAATGCAAGAACTGAACTAGTCATTGGTGTCAAGTATTTAAGAGCGGATTGATCTTCAATATCGTATTGAAGGTTTACAAGATATAGATAGAAAATACCAATTAAAGAATACAGGATTAATACAGTTACTTCTTGCCCGACTAGAGTAGGGTTAAAAGATAGTATTAAGAGCGCATAAGCGAAAAATGCAATCATAAAAATAACTTCATTAAGCGCAAGTAGTGCCGTTTTTCCTTTAAGGTATTTTGTTATGTATTGATATACGATGTAACCAAATAGACCAGCAAATAGAATAATTTCAATATATGTTAGGAAATTTGAGTCTCCTTTTACATATACAACAATAGAGAAACCTGCGAATATATAAAATATAAATAAAACTACATCGAGAAACTCGAATCGTTTGTCTTTGAAATAGAAAAATACGCCAAACATCTCAGCTAGTAATAAGAAGGATAATATATTGTTTCCAAATAAATCAAACTGGAATGAAGCCAATAAGAAACTGTAATAAACAATGAATACACTAAGCCCATAAAAAGCATTACTAAAGACAATTGCTTCTTTTTTCTCTGAATAATATCCAATGCCAAAAACAGCAAGACCAGAAAAGAAGATTAGTAAAAATCTTCCCCAATCACCTAACCAATTAACATAGGCAATTTGTCCAAAAGAGATAACACCTAAAAATATAAGTACAATAGCAATTTTTGCGATAATGTTTTTTCCCAAGAAAAACTCAAATAACGCATTTGGTTTTCTCTCTTTGTAATGGATAACAGGTTGTCGTTGTTTAACCTCTTTTACTTCCTGTGGCTCTTTTGGCACAATGGCCTCTACCTGTGGGACTTTAATAGGAGGTACATCTGTGGTTTCCTTAACCGTTTTTACGACGTCTTCCACGACAGGTTCTTGTTTATCTTTTACGTAAAAAGTAAGTTCCGCTTTTAATTTCTGATTTTCCTCAGATAGTTTCTTGTTCTCAAGAAATACTTGTTTTACTTCCTCTTTTAAATCATCTACTAAGGAACTTAATTCTCTTTGAGATTCAACAACTTTTTTTGTCTTCTCGTATAGTTTATTCTCGCTCATGTCATCACTCCTTTTGATAATTATAACATTACCAATTAAGAAGTACAAATGCGCAATGTTTCATATGTTTCCCCCATCCATGGCGCTCCAAGTCTATTTGAAGCGGATTATAAAAAAAGCATTAGAACAATGATCTATAAACGACTTCATTTCAAAAATCAAAAATTGTTTTCTATTTTCTTTAAATATCTCATTTTACGTATGATAAATAATAAAAAGTTTTATTTTTTTTGTGAATATAATAATTTATCATTTTTTCTACCCTGTTTGACGGCTAAATTTAGCCTTATATATATATAGAAAAAAACAATGAAAAATAAATTAAAAAAGTCCTTGCATGACTGCATTTAATTTGATATTATATTGAAGACTCACGCCGAGTCAAGGCTACGAAGTGGGAGGTTGCTGACACACCCGAAGGCGTTGTCTTGGGTAATCAGGTAATTCTCACAGAGCAAGTCTATATAGCAATATAGGCGAAAGGAGGACAAAAATTAATGGCAAATCAAAAAATCAGAATCAGATTGAAATCTTATGATCACAGATTATTAGATCAATCAGCTCAAAAAATTGTAGATACAGCTAAAAAAACAGGTGCTAAAATAAGCGGACCTGTACCTCTTCCAACAGAAAGAGAAATTTTTACAATTTTAAGAAGTGTTCACGTTAATAAGACATCTCGTGAACAATTCGAAAGACGTACACATAAACGTCTAATCGATATTATGGATCCAACTCCAGCAACTATCGATAGCCTAATGCACTTAGATTTACCATCTGGTGTAGACATTGTATTAAAATAATTAAAAAAAAATAAGGAGGTATACTCATGGCCAAAGGTATCTTAGGAACAAAAGTAGGAATGACACAAATCTTTAACGATGAAGGTAAATTAATACCCGTTACAGTTGTGGCATGTGACCCTAATGTAGTTCTACAAAAGAAAACTATTGAAAATGATGGATACGAAGCTATTCAGTTAGGCTTCAAAGACAAAAGAGTTAAATTAGCGAACAAACCAGAACTTGGACATTTCGCAAAATCTAATTCTACACCTAAGCGCTACTTAAGAGAAGTTAGTGGTAAAGAGTTATATAACTTCGAGGTGGGTCAAGAGATTCGAGTTAATATATTCGAAGAAGGAGAAGTTGTTGATGTAACAGGTACATCAAAAGGTAAAGGATTCCAAGGTTCAATTAAGAGACATAATCAACATACTGGACCAATGGGACACGGATCACATTACCATAGAGGACCTGGATCAATGGGATCAATCGATCCAAACCACGTAAGAAAAGGTAAAAAATTACCTGGACATATGGGTGTTGAAACAGTAACTATCCAAAACTTGGAAATCATAAAAGTAGACTTAGATAGAAATCTATTATTAATTAAAGGTTCAGTACCTGGTCCGAGAAGAGGACTAGTATTCGTAAAACGTGGCGTTAAAGCTGGCGCTATTGAACCGCTAAACCCAGCAAACTTCGTAGTTGAAGAAAAAGTACAAGAAACTGAAGCTCAAGAAGCTCAAGAATAATCAGGAACGAAAGGAGGATTTAAAATGCCAAAAGTTGCATTGTTGAATCAAGCAGGTGAAAGTGTTGGAGAAATTGAATTATTAGATTCAGTATTTGGTATCGAACCAAACCAACAAGCTCTATATGATGTTGTTAAAGCACAAAGAGCCGCTATGCGTCAAGGTACACATCAAACAAAAACGCGCTCTGATGTTCGCGGTGGTGGACGTAAACCTTTTAAACAAAAAGGAACAGGACGTGCGAGAGCAGGTACAACTAGATCACCTCTTTGGACAGGTGGTGGAGTAGTATTTGGTCCACATCCAAGAAAATACTTACTAAAGGTAAACAGAAAAGTACGTCAATTAGCGTTGAAATCTGTATTATCATCTAGAGTAACAGAAAATCAAATTAAAGTTTTAGATACCTTGGTTTTAGAAGAAGTAAAAACAAAAGGTATGGTTGAGGTTTTAAATAACTTAAACGTAACTGGGAAAGTGGCTGTAGTTTTAAAAGAAGCGAATGAGAGCTTAAGTTTAGCTGCAAGAAACATTCCTGGAGTAACTGTAACAACAGTAGGACATGTAAGTGTTTATGAATTATTAAACAACCCAACATTAATCACTACTGCAGACGCAGTTAAAAAATATGAGGAGGTGCTTGGATAATGTTAGCAAGTGAAATTATCAAAAGACCTATCATTACTGAAAAATCAATGTTATTAGTAGAAAACGAAAACAAATATACATTTTCAGTAGATAAAAGAGCGAACAAAATTCAAATCGCTAGAGCTGTTGAAGAATTATTCAACGTTAAAGTAGTAAAAGTAAATACAATAAATACTGCTCCGAAGAAAAAAAGAGTAGGGCAATATACAGGTTTCAAACCATTTGTTACTAAAGCTATCGTTAAGTTAGCTGAAGGCGACAAAATTGAAATCTTTGCTGCATAATAAATAAGGAGGTTACTGTTATGGCTTTGAAGAAATATAAAGCGATGACGAATGGTTTAAGACACATGACTAGTCTTGATTATTCTGAACTAACTACAGACACACCAGAAAAATCATTACTTCGTAAACTAAACAAGAAGTCAGGTCGTAATAACCAAGGTAAAATTACTGTTCGCCACCAAGGTGGGGGAGCAAAACGTAAATACCGCGTTATCGATTTTAAAAGAAATAAAGATAATATTCCTGGAAAAGTAGCAACGATTGAATACGATCCAAACCGTAGTGCTAATATTGCGTTGATTAACTACGCAGATGGTGAAAAAAGATACATCATCGCACCTAAAGGTTTAAAAGTAGGAATGACTGTTACAAGCGGGAAAGATTCAGATATCTTAGTTGGAAATGCATTACCAATGGTAAACATTCCAGTAGGTACTGTAATCCACAATATTGAATTATACCCTGGTAAAGGTGGACAATTGGTTCGCTCTGCAGGAACAAGCGCTCAAATCTTAGGACGTGAAGATAAATACGTACTAGTAAGATTAACGAGTGGTGAAGTAAGAAGAGTCTTAGGAACTTGCCGTGCTACAATTGGTACAGTAGGAAACGAAGATTATTCATTAGTAAACATTGGTAAAGCTGGAAAAATGAGACATCGTGGTGTAAGACCTACAGTACGTGGATCAGTAATGAACCCAGTAGACCATCCACATGGTGGGGGAGAAGGACGTCAACCTATCGGACGTAAAAACCCAGTTACTCCTTGGGGTAAACCAGCACTTGGATTAAAAACAAGAAGAGTTAAAAAACAAAGCGATAAATTAATCGTTAGACGTAGAAATAAATAGAGAGGAGGAACTCAATAATGTCAAGATCAGTAAAAAAAGGACCTTTCGTTGATGATCATTTAATGAAAAAGGTTGAAGCATTAAACGCACAAAGTAAAAAATCAGTGATTCAAACTTGGTCACGTAGATCAACAATCTTCCCGGAATTTATCGGACATACTATCGCAGTATATAACGGTAAGGAACACATCCCTGTATACGTACAAGAAGATATGGTTGGACACAAACTAGGAGAGTTCGCTCCCACTAGATCTCAACGTGGACACGAGAAAAAAGATAAGAAAGCTAAAAGAAAGTAGAGGTTAATATTATGGAAGCTAAAGCACAAGCAAAAATGGTAAGAATCTCTTCAAGAAAAGTTAAATTAGTTATCGATCTAATTAGAGGTAAGAAAATTGGAGAAGCATTAGCTATCTTAAAACTTACACCTAAAGCAGCAAGCCCAGTTGTAGAAAAAGTATTACTAAGTGCAATAGCAAATGCTGAGCACAACTACGACATGGATGTTGAAAACTTATTTGTAAAAGAGATTTATGTAGGAGAAGGTCCTACATTAAAAAGATTTAGACCAAGAGCACAAGGTAGAGCAACACAAATCTTAAAAAGAACTAGCCACATTACAGCTGTAGTGGCAGAGAAAGAGTAAAGGAGGGAATCACATGGGTCAGAAAGTAAGTCCAGTCGGATTAAGAGTTGGAATTATTAGAGATTGGGATTCTCGTTGGTATGCTGATAAAAATGATGTTGCCGATTTATTACATGAAGACATTAAAATTCGTGAATTACTAGAAGAGTTCTATGTAAACGCTAGTGTTTCAAGAATTGAAATTGAAAGAAGTAAAGGTCGCGTAATCTTATCAGTACACACTGCAAAACCAGGTATGGTTTTCGGTCGTGAAAGTGCAATCAAAAATGAAGTTGTAGCAAAACTACAACAACTAACTAAAAAAGAAGTATACATGAACATTAAAGAGATCAAAAAACCAGATATCGATGCAACATTAGTTGCTAGAAATGTTGCAAAACAACTGGAAAACAGATCATCATTCAGACGTGTTCAAAAAATGGCAATTCAAAGAGCTATGAGAGCTGGAGCTAAAGGATGTAAAACTTTAGTATCAGGTCGTTTAGGTGGAGCTGAAATGGCAAGAAGCGAAGGATACAGCGAAGGAAATGTACCATTACATACACTTCGTGCTGATATCGATTACGCTGCTGCAGAAGCTGCAACTACATACGGAAAACTAGGAATTAAAGTATGGATCTATAAAGGTGAAGTACTTCCTACTAGAAACAGAGGAGGGAAGAAATAATGTTAACTCCAAAAAGAACAAAATATAGACGCCCTCATAGAGTTTCATATGAAGGAAAAGCAAAAGGTGGAAGCAGTATAGATTTTGGTGATTTCGGATTACAATCACTTCAAGGTGCTTGGATTACAAACCGTCAAATCGAGTCTGCACGTATTGCGATGACTAGATATATGAAACGTCAAGGGAAAGTGTGGATTAGAATATTCCCACACATGGCAAAAACATCAAAACCGCTAGAAGTAAGAATGGGATCTGGTAAAGGATCTCCAGACGGATTTGTTGCAGTAGTAAAAGAAGGATTAATTATGTTTGAAATTGGTGGAGTTACTGAAGAAATCGCAAGAGAAGCATTACGTCTTGCTGCTCATAAACTACCAGTTAGAACGAAATTTATAAAAAGAGAAAGTGGTGATTCTAATGAAAGCTAATGAACTTAGAGAATGGGACACTACGAAAATCAACAATGAAATTTTCGAATTGAAAAAAGAACTATTTGATCTTCGCTTTCAACAAGCGACAGGACAACTAGAGAACACTGCTCGAATTGGAAAAGTAAAGAAAGCGATCGCTCGTATGAAGACAGTATTAAACGAGAGAGCGGAGTAGGGAGAAAACTATGGAACGTAATAAAAGAAGAATTTTAAACGGAACTGTTGTCTCAGCTGCTGCCGAAAAAACAATCACAGTGGTAGTTGAATCTTACAGAAAACACCGTTTATACGGAAAACGTGTAAAACAAACTAAAAAATTCGCATGTCACGACGAAGCTAATCAAGCTAAAGTTGGAGATGTGGTTAGAATAATGGAAACACGTCCATTATCAAAATCAAAAAGATTTCGTTTGCTTGAAATCGTAGAATCTAAAAACTAAATATTAAGAAAGATCGTATAAGGAGGTCTAACAATGATCCAACAAGAATCGAGAATGAAAGTTGCGGACAACTCTGGAGCTCGTGAAGTCTTAACTATTAAGGTTTTAGGAGGAACAGGACGCAAATATGCAAGTATCGGCGATATCGTCGTGGTTACAGTTAAAGCTGCTTCACCTGGAGGACAGGTTAAAAAAGGAGACGTTTTACGTGCTGTAGTCGTAAGAACAAGAAAAGAAGTTCGTCGTAAAGACGGAAGTTATATCAAATTTGATGACAATGCTGCTGTAATATTGAAAGATGACTTGAGCCCTCGTGGAACTCGTATCTTCGGCCCAGTAGCAAGAGAGTTACGTGAAGCAGGTTTTATGAAAATCGTATCACTAGCTCCTGAAGTATTATAGAGTAGGAGGAAAACCATGAAAATTAAAAAAGGAGATTCTGTTGCAGTAATTAGCGGAAAAAACCTTGGTAAAGAAGGTAAAGTTTTAAAAGTTTACCCTAAAACTAATAAAGTTATCGTTGAAGGCGTAAACGTAATAAAGAAACATGCTAAACCTACTCAATCAAACCCTGATGGGGGTATCTTAGAATATGAAGCACCTATCCACGCTTCAAACGTAATGATTTCTGAAAAGAAAACAGGTACAACAAGAGTAGGATACAAAACAGTTACCGAAACAGTTAAGAAAGTTGAAGTAACTAAAAAAGTAAGATATTCTAAAAAATCTGGTGAGGTATTAGACTAATCAGAAAGGAGGCTTTTAGCATGAATCGACTACAAGAAAAATACGAGAGTGTCATTCGTCCTAGTTTAGTAGAAAAATTTAATTATTCTTCTATTATGCAAACACCTAAAATCGAGAAAATCGTTGTAAACATGGGTGTTGGTGATGCAATCACAAACTCAAAAGTATTAGATGATGCAGTAAACGAACTAACTCAAATAACAGGTCAAAAACCTGTAGTAACTAGAGCTAAAAAATCAATTGCGAACTTCAAATTAAGAGAAGGTATGCCTATTGGTTGTAAAGTAACATTACGTGGCGAAAGAATGTTTGAATTTTTAGATAAATTAGTAAACATTTCATTACCACGTGTAAGAGACTTCCGAGGAGTTTCAAAAACAGCATTCGACGGTAGAGGAAACTATACTTTAGGTGTAAAAGAACAATTAATATTCCCTGAAATAAATTACGATAAAGTAAACAGAGTAAGAGGAATGGATATTGTAATAGTAACAACGGCTAATACAGACCTTGAAGGTCTTGAGTTATTAACTCAATTAGGTATGCCGTTCAATAAATAATAAGGAGGCTAATAATGGCTAAAACTTCAATGAAAGTAAAGCAACGTCGTGAAGCTAAATTCTCTACTAGAGAATACACTCGTTGTGAAAAATGTGGTAGACCACACGCTGTTTATAGAAAATTTAAACTATGCCGTATTTGTTTCCGTGAATTAGCATACAAAGGACAAATACCAGGCGTAAGAAAAGCAAGTTGGTAAAAAAAAATATTCCAAGTAATTGGAAGGAGGCAAATATTTTATGGTAATGACAGATCCGATCGCAGATATGTTAACTCGTATTAGAAATGCGAACCAAATGAAACATGAAACTGTTGATATGCCAGCTTCAAAACTTAAAAAAGAAATTTTAGAGTTATTGAAAAAAGAAGGTTATATCATTGGTTACAAAATCGTTAAAGGTGACGTACAAGATACACTAAGAGTTACACTGAAATATCTACAAAACGAGAGAGTAGTAAAAGGACTAAAAAGAATCTCTAAGCCAGGTCTTAGAGTATATGCAAAAAACAATGAAATTCCAAAAGTATTAAATGGTTTAGGAATCGCAGTGATTTCAACTTCACTAGGTATTATGACCGATCGTGAAGCTCGCAAACAAAAAGTTGGCGGGGAAATCTTAGCGTATGTTTGGTAGGAGGATACTATGAGTCGTATTGGTAAAAAACCTATCACGTTACCTGAAAACGTTGAGGTTAATGTTGTAGAAAACAACATAACTGTTAAAGGTCCGAAAGGACAATTGGAATTTGCATTTAATAATGAATTATCTGTAGAAATTAATGAAAATGTTCTTACAATTGTAAGACCAAGTGAAACAAAATTCCACAGAGCAATCCATGGTACAACAAGAGCACTTATTAATAATATGATTATTGGTGTATCAGAAGGATTTAAAAAAGAGTTAAAAATGATTGGTGTTGGATATAGAGCTTCTATGCAAGGAACAAAACTTGTTGTACTAGCTGGATACTCTCACCCAGTTGAAATGGAAATCCCAGCTGGATTAACTGTCGAAGTTCCTAAAAATACACAAATTTTTGTATCAGGAATCGATAAACAATTAGTTGGAGAATTTGCAGCAAATATTAGAGGCGTTCGTCCACCAGAACCATATCTAGGAAAAGGTATCCGCTACATAGACGAATATGTACGTAGAAAAGAAGGAAAAACTGCTAAGTAGTAGTTAGGAGTGATCTTATGATTAATAAAAAATCGAGAAACCTATTGCGCCATAAAAGACATCTAAGAATTAGACAATCTTTAGTTGGAACTCCATCTAAACCACGTTTAAGCGTATTTAGAAGTTCTACAAACATCTATGCACAAATCATAGATGATGTGAACGGAGTAACACTAGTAAGCGCAACAAGTGTAGACAAAGAAAACAAATTATCAAAAGGTGGAAACGTAGAAGCAGCTACAGCTGTCGGAAAATTAATTGCTGAAAAAGCACTAAAAAATAATATCAAAAATGTAGTATTTGACAGAAGTGGATATTTATACCACGGACGTGTGAAAGCTTTAGCTGAAGCTGCACGTGCTGCAGGATTGGAATTCTAGGAGGTTCTTATGCAAGATAATAAACAGAGAAGACGCAGACAACCTCGTCGTAAAAGAGAAGAAAAATTATTCGACGAAAGAGTAGTAAATATTAACCGTGTTACTAAAGTAGTAAAAGGTGGACGTAGATTCCGTTTTAGCGCTTTAGTAGTAGTTGGAGATAAAAATGGTAGCGTTGGATTTGGTACTGGTAAAGCACAAGAAGTACCTGATGCGATCAAAAAAGCTATCGAAGATGCAAAACGTAATTTAGTGAAAGTTCCTAAATTTGGAACAACAATCCCTCATACAATAACAGGAAAATTTGGAGCCGGAGAAGTATTCTTGAAACCTGCCGTAGGTGGTACAGGAATTATCGCTGGTGGACCAGTTCGTGCGGTACTAGAGTTAGCTGGAGTAGAAGATATCTTAAGTAAATCTTTAGGATCTGCTACACCAATCAACATAGTACGTGCTACATTTGATGCAATTGATAAGTTAAGAACTGCAGAACAAGTAGCTAGAGGACGCGGATTAACTAGAGAGGAAATTTTAAACTAATGGCAAAACAATTAGAAATTAAGTTAGTGAAAAGTTTAATCGCTAGTTTACCAAAACAAAGAGCAACTGCAAAAGCATTGGGATTAACAAAATTACAAAAAACAGTAGTAAAATCTGATACAGAAACTATCCGTGGGATGATTAGAGTCGTTGCACATTTAGTAGAAGTTACTGAGAAGTAGGAGGATATATTATGAATTTATCTAACTTAAAACCTACTCCAGGTTCTACACACGCTAAAAAGAGACTTGGACGCGGAGTAGGAAGTGGAACCGGTAAAACTGCCGGAAAAGGTACTAAAGGACAAAACTCAAGAAGCGGTGGAGGAACTCGTCCAGGATTTGAAGGGGGACAAACTCCTTTCTTCAAAAGATTACCTAAAAGAGGATTCACAAACCGTTTTAGAAAAGAATATGCAACTGTGAATGTAAGCGAATTAAACAGATACGCTGAAGGAACAGTTGTTACTAAAGAATTACTATTACAAGATCGTTTAATCAGAAAAGAATTATCTGGTTTAAAAATCTTAGGAAATGGTGAATTAACTGTTAAATTAACAGTTCAAGCAAACAAATTTACTAAAACTGCAGAGGAGAAAATCCAAGCAGTTGGTGGAAGCGTAGAGGTGGTTTAGTATGGAAAATATAGTTGCAGTATTCAAGAATAAAGACGTACTGAAGAAAATTGGATTCACATTTCTAGCTTTTCTAGTATACAAAGCAGCAACTTATATTCATATACCACTTATCAATCCTGAAATTATTACTAATTTCTTTGATGAAGCAGACAGCGGTATCTTAGGTATCGCCAATGCGTTTACAGGGAATGCACTTAAGAACTATTCAATCATAGCTCTCGGGATTGGACCTTACATTACCGCTTCAATTGTTATTCAATTATTACAAATGGACATCGTTCCATTATTAAAAGAATGGCAAGAAGAAGGGGAAACAGGAAAACAAAAAATCAACCAATTAACAAGATATATGGCAATTGGACTTGCATTTATTCAAGCCCTAGCCATGACTTACGGATTCCGTTTAACAGGAAACTCAATCTTTGACATTGGTGTTGAAAATGTAAACTTTGTTACTTACACATATTTAGCAATTGTTATGACAGGTGGGACTGCATTCTTACTATGGCTTAGTGATCAAATCACAATGCGTGGTATCGGAAATGGTACATCTATGATCATCGTTGCAGGTATCGTAAGTGGGATGCCAGGAATGATTTCATCTTTGATTGGAGAATACATCACAGCAGATGGTGCAGGAGTGAATCAATACTTAATCTTCGCATTAGTAATCTTAATTTACGTTGCTGTAATCTTCTTCGTAACAGTAATGCAATCAGCATTCCGTAAAATCCCGATTCAATATTCAAACAGACCAGCTGGATCAAGATTCCAAGGTAAAAGTGATTCTAACATTCCGTTAAAAATCAACTCTGCCGGAGTAATCCCAGTAATCTTTGCTGTAACAATTCTTTCAATTCCAACAACAATCCTTAACTTCTTACCAGATGTTCAGGCAAGTGGGTTCGGAACACTATTGACAGAGTTATTTACATATCAAAGACCTTTAGGTTATGTTGTATATGTTGGATTAATATTTGTCTTCGCGTTTTTCTATTCGTTTGTACAAATTAATCCAGAAAAAATCGCAGATAATTTACAAAAACAAAATGCTTATATCCCAGGTGTAAGACCAGGATTAGAAACTGAAAACTACGTATCAAAAGCATTGTTTAGAATTACAATCATTGGAGCAACTTATTTAGTATTAGTAGCTTCACTACCAATCTTTGCAAGTATGATTTTCAATCTACCTGCATATGTACAAATTGGTGGAACAAGTTTACTTATCGTAGTAGGTGTGGCTATCGAAACAACAAAACAAATTAAAACACAAACACAGGACCAAAAATACAGCGGATTTATCAAATAAGAGGATCCCTTGAAAATACTAGTAATGGGGCCTCCGGGCGCTGGAAAAGGTAGCCAATCAGCAAAAATTGTTGAAGATTATAAAATGCCTAGTATCTCAACAGGACAAATGTTCAGAGATGCTTATGAAGCAAAAGATCCGATTGGGATCGAAGCAATGAAATACATCAAGGACGGGAATCTAGTTAGTGACAAAATCACTAATGGTATCGTAAGAAAAAGACTTCATAGAGATGACACAATTGAAAACTTCTTACTTGATGGATACCCTCGTACAGTAGAGCAAGCAATTGCATTAGATGAGATGTTGGTTGAGATGGACACGAAATTAGACGCTGTCTTCAATATCTTATCGAGCCATGATGTTCTTTATGAACGTATGGAACAACGCCGAGTATGTAAAAATTGCGGGGCAACTTATCACCTTAAATTCAAGAAACCGAATGTCGAAAATGTATGCGATAAATGTTCTGGCGAGCTTTATCAAAGACAAGACGACACTCGTGAATCAGTGACAAGACGCCTTGAAATATACGAAACAAAAACCAAACCTCTATTAGATTATTATGCAAAACAAGGAATCCTTTATGATATTAACGGTATGCAAGATTTTGATAAAGTATACGAAGATATCGTACTGGTGCTTGAGGACTTATAATGGTTACCATTAAATCTAAAAGAGAAATTGATCTGATGAGAGAAGCAGGGCGCATTGTAGCCCTTGCTCATCAAGAGGTTGAAAAACACATCGTACCAGGCGTAACAACATATGAACTAGATCAAATTGTTGAAAAAGTAATAAGAGATCATAACGCTATACCTTCATTCAAAGGTTATGGTGGATTCCCTTCTAGTGCTTGTACATCAGTAAATGAGCAAGTTGTTCACGGTATCCCAAGTAAAGAAGTTGTGCTTAACGAAGGAGATATTATTAGTATCGATATCGGCGCAAACTACAAAGGATATCATGGTGATTCAGCGTGGAGTTATCCCGTTGGAACAATCAGTGATAGCGCTCAAAAATTATTAGATGTAACAAAACAATCACTATTTGAAGGCTTAAAATATGCGAAAGCAGGAAATAGATTAACAGATATTTCTCACGCAATTCAAACATATGCAGAATCTTTTGGATTTAGTATTGTGAGAGAGTTTGTTGGACACGGTCTTGGTAAACAATTACACGAAGACCCACAAATCCCAAACTATGGATTACCAGGTAAAGGAACACTCCTTAAATCAGGTATGACCCTCGCAATCGAACCGATGGTAAACATGGGTAGAAAAGAAGTTAAAGTATTAAAAGATAATTGGACTACAGTAACACGAGATAAAAAACTAAGTGCTCACTTTGAACACAGTATTCTGGTTACTGAACAAGGGTACGATATCTTAACTACGACCTGTATTAAGGAGGAATCTTAATGGCAAAAGAAGATAAAATTGAATTAGAAGGACGCGTTGTAGAATCATTACCAAATACACAATTCGTTGTAGAATTAGCCAATGGACATCATGTAAAAGCACACGTTTCTGGTAAAATCCGTATGTACTACATTCGCATCTTACCAGGTGATAGAGTAACGGTAGAATTATCACCTTACGATTTAACACGTGGGCGTATCACATATCGCCACAAAAATTAATAGATTAGAAAAATCTCCAGAGGAGGATTATAAATTATGAAAGTAAGACCAAGTGTAAAGAAAATTTGTGATAAATGCAAAGTAATCAAACGTAAAGGTAGAGTTATGGTTATTTGTGAGAATCCAAGACACAAACAAAGACAAGGATAAATAGGAGGTGCAGTAAATGGCACGTATATCTGGTGTA
The DNA here is from genome assembly GCA_041555275.1 of Xianfuyuplasma sp. GTDB lineage: Bacteria > Bacillota_I > Bacilli_A > Izemoplasmatales > Izemoplasmataceae > Xianfuyuplasma. The sequence continues at coordinate 21,241 of JBFFKS010000001.1, forward strand.
GATATCCCTCGTGATAAAAGAGTAGTAATCTCTTTGACATACGTTTATGGGATTGGAAAAACTACAGCTCAAGAAGTTTTAGCAGCATCAAATGTTAGCGAAGATACAAGAGTTAAAGATCTAACTGAAGACGAATTAGTTCGTATCAGAGCTGAAATTGCAAAAATTAAAACAGAGGGTGACTTACGAAGAGAAGTTTCCTTAAATATTAAAAGACTACAAGAAATTGGAAGTTATAGAGGAATGCGTCACCGTAAAGGTTTACCAACTCGTGGGCAAAACACAAGAAACAATGCTCGTACGAGAAAAGGTCCACGTAGAACTATAGCTAACAAGAAAAAATAGGAGGAACTAAATAATGGCACGTACAAAAAGAACGAAACGCCGTGTGAAAAAAAATATTCCTTCGGGAGTAGCACATATCCATTCAACATTTAATAACACAATTATAACTGTTACTGATCCAAATGGTAATGCAATTGCTTGGAGCAGTGCAGGAGCATTAGGGTATAAAGGAAGCCGTAAGTCAACACCATTCGCAGCACAATTAGCATCAGAAGCATGTGCTAAAGCAGCAATGGAACACGGTGTACAAAGAGTTGAAGTTTCAGTAAAAGGACCAGGTCCTGGACGTGAAGCAGCAATTAGAGCATTACAAACAGCTGGACTTGAAATTACTGCAATTAAAGACGTTACACCAGTTCCACACAACGGTTGTCGTCCACCAAAACGACCACACAAATAGGAAAATAAAGGGAGGTTGTTCATTTGAAAGATTTAAAATTCGAAAAACCAAACACTAATATCGAAACATTAAATGACACTAACACTTATGGTAAGTTCGTTGTTTCTCCTCTTGAAAGAGGATACGGAGTAACCCTAGGTAATTCACTACGTAGAATATTATTATCATCACTACCTGGAGCAGCAATCATCAACTGTGAAATCGATGATGTACAACATGAATTCTCAAGCATCGATGGCGTAGTAGAAGACGTTACAGGTATTGTATTGAACTTAAAAAATGTAGTTTTAAGTATTGATAACGATGATCCGAATGTTGAAAAACGTTTAGAGATTTATGTAGAAGGACCTCATGTAGTAACAGCAAAAGATATTATTTGTGATAACGAAGTGACAATCGTGAACGAAGACCAACACATCGCAACCGTTAATAAAGGAAAATTCCGTATGGTTATGGTCGCAAGAAGAGGAATTGGTTACGTAAACGCTGACGCTAACAAAGAATTCATCAACAGATCAATGATTGGGGTAATCCCAATTGATAGCTTATACACACCAGTTCAAAGAGTTAAATATGACGTAGCTCCTGCATCAAGTGGTGATGCTGGACACGACAAATTAACAATTGAAATTTGGACAAATGGGGCAGTTAGCCCTCAAGAATCAATTAGTATTGCTTCAAGAATGTTGATTGATCACTTACAAGTAATGGTAGAGTTAAGCTCTAAAGTAAAAGAAGAAGATTTTATGGTTGAAAGAGAGGACGAACAAAACTCTCAAATATTAGAAATGCAAATTGAAGATTTAGATTTATCAGTAAGAAGTTACAACTGCTTGAAACGCGCAGGGATTAATACCGTAGAAGAACTAACACAAAAGTCTGAGGAAGACATGATGAAAGTTCGTAACTTAGGTAAAAAATCACTCAAAGAAGTAAAGCAAAAGCTGGATGAACTTGGTCTTGGACTTGCTAGACATTAATAGGAGGTAATTTTAATGGCTGGATATAGTAAATTAAACAGAAGAAGTGATCAAAGAAAAGCTATGCTTCGTGACTTAGTTACACAACTAATCATTCATGAAAGAATCACTACTACTGAAACGAAAGCAAAAGAACTACAACGTTTGGCGGATAAAATGGTAACTTTAGGAAAAAAAGCTACCCTTGCTTCAAGAAGACAAGCTGCTCAAACAGTTCGTTTCTTAGATGCTGGAAATGATTTAAACGCTGTACAAAAATTGTTTGACGTAATCGCACCACGTTTCACTGAAAGAAACGGTGGATATACTAGAATCTACAAAATGGGACCACGTCGTGGTGACGCAGTAGAAATGGCAATCATCGAATTCGTTGAATAATAAACCACTTAAAATAAACAGGAACTCATGAGAGTACCTGTTTTTTTTACCATTTTTTATATGATTATCGCTATGAGAAAAGAGTAGTGAATGTAATTTTAAGTGAAATCATCTAAATATTTAATGCAATCCAAAAATATTCAATGAATAATATATTTAGCTAAATCATATACATAATAATATTCACATAATTAGTGCTTTTTAAAGGGCTTTTTGTTATAATCTATATGTTAAACGGAGTTGATTAGATGAATATTATTGAAATAAAAGATTTATCCTTTAGTTATGTAGAAGATACACCTGTTTTAAAGCACATAAACCTTGAAGTTGAAAAAGGGGAATGGGTGAGTGTATTAGGACATAATGGTAGTGGAAAATCTACGTTATCAAAGCTAATCATTGGACTACTAAAGGCTGATGAAGGTGAAATTTATGTGGATGGGATATTACTAGATGAAGAATCCGTCCAAGAAATAAGAAGAAAGATCGGTATTGTTTTTCAGAACCCAGACAATCAATTTGTAGGGGTTACAGTAGAAGACGATATCGCTTTTGGTATGGAAAACCTATGTTTTGAACGAGAAGATATGGTTACAAGAATTAAAGAATATGCTGAAAAAGTGAAAATGAGTGAATACTTAAAAAAAGAACCTCATAACCTTTCAGGTGGACAAAAACAACGGGTTGCAATCGCAGGTATTCTTGCAATGAATACCGACATCATCATCTTTGATGAAGCAACAAGTATGTTAGATCCAAAGGGTCGAGATTCTATTATGGAATATATTGAGGAATTAAACAATCAAGGTGTTACTGTAATTACAATAACCCACGATATGAAAGAAGCAGTCCATAGTGATAAAATCATTGTTTTAAAAGATGGAGAAGTAATTGCTAGTGGAAAAACAACAGATATTCTAAACGATAAAGAAAAATTAAACGCATCGAACCTTGAATTATTATTGCCTTTAAAACTACTCTACAAAATGGAAGAAGAAAACATCGATAACCAAGATGTAAAGGACCTATTATGGCAATTAAGTTTGAACAAGTAAATTACGAGTACATAGGTGTAGATGGTACAAAATTCAAGGCAATAGATGACATTAATGTAGAGATTAGTGACAAAGGTGAGTTTATCACTTTAATCGGTGAAACCGGTAGTGGTAAATCCACATTAGTACAACACATGAACGCTTTAATAAAACCAACAAGTGGTGATGTTACAGTTTATGGAATTAAAATCAATAAAGACTTCAAAAAGACCAAAAAAATTAAACTAAATCCCTTAAGACAAAAAGTGGGACTGGTTTTTCAATTTCCAGATTATCAATTATTTGAAGAAACAGTGGAAAGAGATATAATCTTTGGCCCTAAAAACTTTGGTGTTAGTGATCAAGAAGCCAAAAAAAGAGCTAAAAAAATCATTAATTTAGTAGGACTAAATGAATCTTACCTAGAACGTAGTCCTTTCAACTTATCTGGTGGAGAAAAGAAACGAGTAAGTATCGCAGGAATCCTTGCGATGGAACCTGATATATTGGTTTTAGATGAACCAACAAGTGGGTTAGATCCAAAAGGTCGAGATGCTTTGCTAGAACTCTTTATGTCCATTCACAAAGAACTAAATAATACGGTAATTATCATTACACATGATATGAATACAGTTTACAAATATGCCTCTAGAGTGCTTGTTATGAATCAAGCAGCACTTGTGTATGATGGATCACCAATTGATCTCTTTACAAAAGAACATATTGAAGATTGGAATTTAGACCTACCAGAAATCATTGAGATATCAAATAATTTAGAGAAAAAACTAAATATAAAATTACCTTCAATGGCTCGTAATATTGACGAGTTATTTGAAATGCTTAAGGAGGTAATTCTATGAAAAATATAATCATAGGACAATATGTCCCTGGGAATTCTTTCTTGTATAAAACAGATCCAAGAAGTAAAATTATTGCCCTTATTATCTTAATGGTAGCAACCTTTATTTTAAAAGATATTCTTCAAATATTAGTCCTTCTAAGCATTGTCTTAGTGGTCCTAAAAGTTGGTGGAATAGAAATTGGTAGAGTCGCAAAAGGATTGCGTCCAATTATGATCTTACTGATGTTTACCTTTACGTTCCAAATTCTATTTGTGAAGACTGGAAATGAGCTATACAGCGAACCAATCACAATTAGTTATTATAACTTATTAATGGCTGTTGGTATTGCCTTATTTTGGTATTTTACAAAACGGTTTATCAAGTTTAAAATATTATATTTTTTATTCATTGTAACCTCTATAATTGCGCTCTTTACTCTTTATTCTCCGGGTAGTGTAATTACTACTTCAATTATTGAAATCTACACAGGTGGAATCACAGGGGCGTTCTTTATTATGATACGTTTGGTTATCATTGTAACAATGTCAACAATCCTAACATTAACTACTAAACCAACAGATTTAACGCTAGGATTAGAGCAATTATTAAAACCTTTAAGCATCATTAAAATAAGCAGCGAGGAACTTGCATTAATTATTAGTATAGCGCTTCGTTATATCCCAACATTACTAGATGAGGCAAATAAGATTATGTTAGCCCAAGCAAGTCGTGGTGTTGATTTTAGTGAAGGTAAACTAAAAGATAAAGTAATGCAGATCATTAGTTTATTAGTACCAATGTTTATCATCAGTTTCAAACGAAGTGACGAGTTGGCAAATGCCATGGAAGCACGTAACTTTGTCCCAGGAGAAAAAAGAACTAGATTACATGTTTTAAGATGGACTATGATTGATACCAGTGTTATCATTTTTGGTGTTTTTATCTTGGCCGCATCAATAACGATTGTGGTAATCTAATGTTAGAATTAATTAAAAAATATTATCAAGCCTGGGAACTAAAAGATGAAACACTTCTAGATGAAGTACTGCATCAAACATTTTATGGAATAAGAACGGTTAATGAAAAAAGCATTTTTACCAAAGAGGAATTACTTGCTGAAATGAATGAAACTGATTTTATATTATTTTCATTAGATTTACTTCATGAAGAGAATGATATTATTGATTTAAAAGCAGTAATGACAATAAATAATGTCACTGTAAAAGCAAACATAAAAGTAACGATTACAGATGGGAAAATAAGCAAAATATATGAACAAGTTGAACTAGACTGTATTCGTATTAAATGTGTTGTCTCATATGATGGTTCTGGATTTTGTGGATATCAAAGACAACCAAATGATTCTTCTATCCAAGAAGCTATTGAATCGGTTTTAGCTAGAATCACAGATGAAGAAATTACAATTCACTCAAGTGGGAGAACTGATAAAGGTGTTCATGCCTTCAATCAGGTATTTCACTTTGATACGACAAGCAAGATAGAACCTACAAAATTTAGTATGGTTTTAAATTCATATTTACCAGATTCAATTCATATTAAATCAAGTGAAAAAATTGTTGAAACATTTCATTCAAGATATGATGTGAAAGCCAAAGAATATATGTATAAGATTAATACAAAAGAATTTAACCCAATCCAAAGAAACTATGAATGGTTTATCGAAGACTTTGATTTTGAAATATTCGAAAGAGAACTTGAATCAATCAAAGGCGTTCATGACTTTACATCATTTACAAAAACACAAAAGAATCATTCGAATGTAAGAGAGATTTATGATGTCAGAATGAAACAAAAAGATAATCATGTCTATATATACATTACAGGAAATGGATTTCTAAGGTATATGGTCCGAAACATCATTGGTGCGATATATTCAATCAGCAAAGGGAAATCACAATACACAATGAAAGAATTATTGGAACTTAAGGATTCATCCTTGGTTAAAGAAAAAGCCCCTGCTGCAGGACTATATCTATATAAAGTAACATATTAGAAGTCATTTTGATGACTTCTTTTTTTGTGGTAAAATAGTAAAGAAGGTGGTGATTTATATGGAGAAGAAAACAAAAATATATTTGGTAGGTATAACGATAACAATGTTGTTATTTTTAATAAGAGTTATCGTCGCATTTGAACATTATTCTTTGGCTGGTATCTTTGTATTATTCATAGGAGTAGTATTTGTATCACACTTTATTTTTATGATTTCGATATTAATCATCCAGTGGCAACGTAAAATATATACAAAATATTGGTTAAGATATCAGATTGGTGGACAATATTTTACATTTATTTTATTCACAGCTATCGCATTGATGATCTATGTTGGGAAACTTCCCCTAAAATCAGACGGATACGTTTTTATGATTTCCTCAGTAATGCTTTTAGTAGGGGCATTCTTTGAGAGAACAATAGAGGAAGAAAAAATACGTACTCATCAACAAAATCAAGAGGATATTGTTGATGAATATGAAAAAAATCTTTACAAATAAATAAGGAGTATGTATATGATTGATCAAATAGCGTTTAAAGAACTACTTTATAATGAGGATGCAATAATGGACTTATATTTAAATAATGAGTGGTATGCATATACAAATCAAAAAGAACTGTTATTTAAAGGGATAAAAAACTCTCTTGATGTTTATGGTGCATATGATAGAGATAAATTAGTAGGATTGATTCGAACTATTGGTGATAAAGAAACCATTATCTATATTCAGGATATTCTTGTGAACAAAGAGTATCAAAGAAGAGGTATTGGGTCGAAACTTGTAAATATTGTTATCGAGAAGTATAAACATGTAAGACAAATTATATTAATGACTGATCAAACAAAACAACAAATTAGTTTTTATCAATCTTTGGGATTTATTGCCGTACATGAAAATGGAGGAACGGCATTTAAACTAAAAAAATAAACGACTCATATGAGTCGTGTTATTTTTGAGAA
>JBFFKS010000002.1:0-25554 GCA_041555275.1 Xianfuyuplasma sp.
ACACATAACTGCGATATTCTAGAAGTCATCGCTGCACTTCTAAATTCACCTTCTAAAGATGAAGTATATAGAACTACATGACTTAATTCAGACAATAAATTTGAGCCAAGCTTAACAATACTAATTATTTTTGCTTTGTTTTCTTTAGCCACTAAAGCAGCACTAATAATTTCTTGAGTTTTTCCAGAGTTTGAAATAAATATTATGACATCATTCTGATTAATAAATGAAGCATCTACCAATTGTTCATGTGATTCCCCTTGAGCAATACAGAACTTATTTATACGACGTAATTTCATTTCTAAATCCTTACAAACTAAATAACTTGATCCTTTACCAAATATTAATATTTTACGAGCTTTCATAATCATTTCTGCAGCTTTATGAAGTGCATCAGGATCATGAAGTTTCAAGGTTTCTTCTAATATACGAATGTTATTTTCGATGACATTTCGTCCATAATTTGAATCTTTGGAAAGGATAACGTCTGAATATTCTCTATTCTCAGGAATTTCTACTTTTGCATTCGCTAGTATAAAATCAATCTTAAAATCTTTAAACCCTTTATATCCGAGCTTTTTACACATACGAACAACAGATGCTGGAGATGTATATGCAGCTTCTGCAATCTTCTCAACATTGAAATCCTTCAATTTAGATTTGTTTTCAATTAAATAATCTAGAACTACCTTTTCAGCCATACTTAGATCTTCTTTATATTTAAGCATACTCAACATAATACTAATTTTAATCACCTCATTTAGTGTAGAAGTATCATTTTCTACAAGAAGATTATAACATCAACTTGAAAAAATGTTAAGTTTTTTCTATATATTTTTTCAAGTATTTAAGAAAAACGAAAAAGGCTTTCGAAAAAGCCTTTTTGCTTAAAAGCAACATCCAATTCAAAAGGAGAGAAAGGAGTTACACTATTTTACCTGGGTTTAGAATATTTTTTGGGTCAAAAGTACTTTTAATACCTTTCATAAGTATCATTTGTGTTGGTCCAACTTGTTGTTCCATATATTTCTTTTTGGCGTAACCAATACCATGTTCACCCGATACTAATCCACCAAAACTAAATGCTTTGTTATACATTAAGGCGAACCCTTCTTCAAGTTTCGCTTTCCATGTTGAATCATCTAAATCATCTTTACAGAAGTAAATATGGAGATTTCCGTCACCAGCGTGACCAAAGTAGGGAATCCTTATTTTAAGTTTTTCGGAAACGTGTTTCGTAAATTCAAGGTATTCACTAATGTGAGATCGTGGTAAAACAACATCACATTCATCAATTTGTGTCGTTGAGGCTTTAATTGCTTCTAGAAATGCACCACGTGCACTCCATACGCTTTGTTTACGTTCATCTGTATCAACTAAGTATACGTCAATTGCTCCTAGATGATTCACACATAAGTCACTTATCACTTCAACATCTGTATTAATTTGCTCATCTGTGTTCCCATCATAACTAACAAGTAGATATGCCTCGTAATCAGCGTGTGGTATTTTTTTACCTAAAAATTCTTCACTAAATTTCAAACTTGATTTTTCTAAAAATTCTACTGCAGTCGGTATCGAGTGTTCCATTATAACTTTAGGAACTGCGTCTATCGCATCAAGTCGATTCTTAAAAGGGATCAGCAAACTGACAGTTTTTTTAGGTAGAGGAATAAGTTTTAAAGTTGCTTCTACTACAATTCCTAAAGTCCCTTCAGAACCAATGATTAAATCCTTTAGAGAATATCCAGTTGAGTTTTTAACGATTTTACCACCAGTGGTAATAATCTCACCATTAGGTAATACCACTTCTAATCCTCTAATCCAATCTCTTGTTACACCATATTTTACAGCGCGCATACCTCCTGCGTTAGTGGCAATATTTCCACCGATAGTAGCACTCTTCTCCCCTGGATCAGGAGCGTAAAATAAGTTTTCTTTTTCAACATACTCACTTATTTCCATCAACATTACTCCAGGCTCTAATCGAAGAGTCATGTTTGGTTTGTCAAGTTCAATAATCTTATTCATTTTTGTTGTATCTAGTAATATTCCACCATAAATTGGTACACATGCACCAACCAAACCAGTACCACTACCTCTTACAGTAACTGGTATTAGATTATTGTAAGCATATTTCATTATTTGTGAAACTTGAAGTTTATTGGTTACCAAAATATGAGCATCAGGATAAGCAAAAACAGTCCCTAATTCATCGTGAGCAAGATCGTCTACTATTTGATCTTTTGTATGAATATTTTCTTCGCCAACTATGCTCTTAAGAAATTGAATGTCTTTTTCGTTTATTTTTTTATATTTCATAATTTCACCTATAGGATTTGATTAAGTAATTCATTTAATTTTGGTAATACCTCGTAGATATCACCATGAATGGAATAATGACTTATATCAAATAATTTGTTGTGGACGTCATTGTTTACTGTAATAATTAAATCTGATTCTTTCATTCCTTCAATATACTGAACAGCTCCACTAATCCCTAAATTTATTATTAGTTTAGGTTTTACAGTTCTTCCACTAAGCCCAATTTGCTTTCTAGGATCAAACCACCCATTTTCTATAAGAGGTCTTGTACATGCTAATTCAGCGTTTAACTTTACACGAAGAGGTTCTATCATCTCTAGATCTTTTTGCTTTTTAAAAGCACGACCTACAGCGATAATGATCTCAGCATCACTTATATCTTTTACTCTAGGTTTTATAAATGTATCTAAAAGAGTAATATTTGATTTTTTATCAATACCTTCTGTTTTCTCATAGATGACTTCACCAAATGGTTTAGTAATCTCTGGTTTATTAAACATCTTATATCGAATGGTTGCGAGTTGAGGACGGTGATTTGGTGTATTAATTTTCGCCATTATATTCCCACCAAATGCAGGTCTAATTTGTAGCAAGTCTCCCTCATCTGTAATATCTAATTTAGTACAATCTGCGGTTAACCCCGTTTTCAATCTTGCAGCAATTCTTGGTGCAAAACTTCTACCTTGATTTGTTCCTCCTACTAAAATGATATTCACCTGATGGTTTTTGTAAAACTCTTCTACGACATTAGTATATACTTCAACATTAAAATCTTTATAGGCTTCATTCTCGTAAACAAAAACCTTGTTAACACCATATTCTAATGCTTTTTTTATTATGTCTTTTGTATCATTCCCAATAACCAACGCATAAACTTCCTCGTTCGTTTTCAAAGCTAGTTCTTTGGCTTTACCAACAAGCTCCCATGACACATTATGAGCTTGATTGTCTCGTTGTTCTATGTATACAGTAATTCCTTTATATTTGGTTTTGTCAATTCGTTCTTTTTGTTCTTCAATAAATTCACAGATACCTTTTGGTCCCTTATTAATACATATCTTACACATTTTGCAAGCAGCATTTATTGATAAGTATGAATCAATATAATCAAAGGCATTAAAGGGACAAATATCTAGTAATTCTTCTGCTGTTTTGGTTGTAAGTTTATCGTTATTAATTTTGATATATCCCATTAGATAAACCTACTCTCTCTTAAAATCGAAATCATTTTTGTTGCAAGTTCTTCTGTTGTACCTTCGATCTTTATGGAGTCTGTTAGTCTTTCTGGGGGGAATATTTCATCTACTTGGGTTGGCGACCCGTTTAACCCATAATTTCCTGGATTTTTATCTTTTAAGTCTCTTAAGGATACGGTATTAATTTTACAATCTCTTAGTAATATTTTTCTTCGGTAAGATGGTAATCTTGGAACATTATATCCTTTTTCCACAGTTATCAAACATGGATATTTAACTTCAACAATTTCGTCATATTCATCATAACCACTTCTTAAAATAACACTAGAATCTTTTATTTTAAGAATCTCTTTTACATAAGGAACATGAGGAATGCTTAAAAATTCAGCAATTTCAGGACCTACTTGTGCAGTATCTCCATCAGTAGTTTGCTTACCACAAATTATAATTTCATAATCATTTATATGTTCTATTAATTGACTTAAAGTGTACGATGTGGCTAACACATCTGCTCCTGCAAATCTCATATCGCTGACAAGTGTTGCTTCATCTGCCCCCATATATAACGCTTCTTCAAGAACACTTTTAGCACTTGGAGGCCCCATAGTTACAGCGTGAACTTTAGTTCCTTTTACAATGTTTTTGATTTGGAATGCTGATTCAAGAGCATATAAATCATATGGATTCATTTTTGCGTTATTACTATCACGAATTAAGACACCTGTGTTTGGATCTACTTCAACTTTTGATGATGCGGGTACTTGTTTTATACATGTAATTATTTTCATATCTTCACCTCTTAACACACTATCTCAATTCTAGATTATCATAAGACAATATGGATGGAAAGAAGGATAAATGTTTTTTCAAAAATAGGAAATATTATTCAAAAAAATAAGCGCTAATTTGCGCTTATTAATTGTTCCTTCAAATTATCAACTATTTCTTTAAGTTCTCGAAATTCATGTAAAGATATTTTGTTGATTTCCTTTATATCATGAAACCTTGTTTCACCAATTAACATAACTGCATCATACTCCCCAATTAATGAATCTAATAATAAGAAATATATATGAACGAAACGATTATCATCAACGAGATAGTTTTCAATATAGACATCTATTTCAAGTTGATCTTGATGTTTTATATATGTGAAAAAGACATCATCATATGATAAATTTATTTCTTCAATACCTATTGATTGATTATCTCTTTCTCTACGTGGTCTGAAAAAAAGTAATTTCCATTTTGGTAGTGACTTTGGACTTGTTTCATATAGTTTTAAAACATCATCAAAATTAGAAAACAAACCATCTGCACTAATAATAAAATCTCTTAACCCATCTTCTAAATCGGTACCAATTTCAAAAGCTAAATCACTATTTATTTTGCTGATTTCTTTTTGGATCATACCTACTATATCATTTGGATGTTGTTCAACATTATCATAAATATATTTCTCATTTGAAACAAACCATCTCCAAAAAGATTTATAGTTATTTTTTCGTTTCATAAATATTCACTCCATTCAGCAAATACAACAAAATTATTTCAATGGTGGCTTTGGACCATAGTACTGATAGTACCAGGCTTCAATACGACCATTATAAAGTTTTCTTTTGCGATCTGCAGGTCTTTGATAAATCTGTTCAAAATTCTTATATGAACTGATGAAGTATTTACTCCACGTATCTAAATTGTTAAAAATTTTACCCATTTTACCTGTAAGTTTTTTAACTTCATATTCATCTTCTAACCTAACACCATAAGGCGGATTAGAAATAACAATTCCATAATTGTTTTCATACCCTAACTCATTGAAATCACTAATTGTGAATTCAATACAATCATCAACACCAGCTTCTTCAGCATTTTCAATGGCTGCTTCTATACTTTCTTTACTAATGTCAGAAGCATATATTTTAAGTTCAGTATCATGCTTTATTTCTTGAAAAGCACTTTTTCTTTCTTCTTTCCAAGTATTACTACCAATGAACTCCCAGTTCTCACTTGCAAATTTTCGATATAGTCCAGGCGCTATATTTCTACCTATAAGCGCTGCTTCAATCGGTATTGTTCCACTACCACAAAAAACATCATATAGAACTCTCTCTTTATTCCAGTACGATAACATAACCAAAGCTGCCGCTAGTGTTTCTTTGATTGGTGCTTCTACAGTTCTAACACGATATCCACGTTTATGAAGTCCGGCTCCACTTGTGTCTAAAGTAAGTGTTGCGACATCTTTAAGAATAGATATAAGAATACTATATTCACTTCCTGTTTCGGTTAATTCAACAGTTTTATGATGTTTTAATAAGTTGTTAACAACAGCTTTTTTCACAGTTCTTTGAACTGCAGGTAAGCTGGTTAATTTTGATTTTACGGTTTTTCCATTTACAACAAATTTTCCATCAACTGGAATGTAATGACCCCAATTCAATCCAATGGTATTATCAAATAATTCATCAAAATTACTTGCTTTAAATTGTGCCATTTTTAGTAATACACGATCGGCAGTTCTTAACCATAAATTTGCTTTTACAATTCCATTGTTGTCTCCCAAAAACATTACTTTTCCATTTTCAGTTCCTATAACTTTAAAACCTAAAGCAATCAATTCTCTTTTACATACTGCCTCTAGTCCAAATGTTGTTGTAGCTATTAATTCATATTGTTCCATTCTATCAAACCCTTTACTGTTTTTTTGGTTTATATAATTCTCAATGAAATGGCTGTAATTCAAATAGTAAAATTAATCGCACCATTCATATCCATAATTCCTCACTTATAATCATTCCGTACTATCCTATAAAATCTAATATCTTAGCAATAACAATATTTTGCTGATCTATGGTACTAATTTCAGCATCTCCATCACCTTTTTGTGGTCCATACCAACCAAATTGTGCATGGTTACCACCAACTATGTTAAATATTTCTGTATCTTCAGAAACAAGAACCAAACTTTCGTCAAAACTATCTTGATCCATTCCAGCATCATGTTCAGCTGTGATGATTAGTACATCTTTATCTGTTAAATCCCTAATCGGATAACTTCCAAGCAATATAACCTGATCAACTAAATCATTGTTAGAAGCGACCATACTACCAACTACACCACCTAGTGAGTGTCCAATAATAATGTTATCCAACTCATCACTTAGAAATCTTTTGGAATAATTTGGTGTAAGAATCGCAAGATTGAAAAATGCTTTTGCAATTGTTACATTATATCCGTTTTTTGCCAACATATATGCTAGGTATTCATAACTATCTGGTTCTACAAGACCGCCTGGAATAAAAACAATTTGTTTCAAAGGATTACTTACTGTAAAGGTGATCTCGTCACTATCTTCAAATCTAGTAACATCACTACTTTCGTTTAATGCGATTTGATTAACCATATCATCCAAAGCTTGATATGAATTGCTAGAATAAACGAATAGACCTACAACTAGAATCAAAATAACAACCAATATTCCTATCAGTATCCGTTTCATTATTCTTTTCATAAAACACCTCTTTTATCAAGTCTACAAAAGAATTATATCATATTTGATGAGATATTACATTTTAATGTTCTATCGAATATAATTGAACGGAATTGACAAATAGACCAAACTGGTCTATAATAAAGTAGACTGATGTGGTCTAGGGAGGTATTATATGAATCATAGTTTTATAAAAGTTGATGAAGAGAAACGGATTAAAATCATCAATAATGCATTTGAAGAGTTTGCTTCTCAAGGATATAAAAGATCCTCATTAAATACAATACTAAAGGAATCACAGGTATCAAAAGGTTTCTTTTATCATTATTTTAGTAATAAACAGGTTTTCTATAACTTCTTACTAGAATATGCAATCATGACAATCGTAGAAAAACTCAATACTGAAAAACTTATCGAGGAAACAGATTTTATCAAAAGACTACAAGATGGAGCTTTATACAAGATTCAAGTTTCAAAAACACATCCTAAAATATTTGAATTTTTGGCGGGTTATTATCTATCAATAACTCCAGAAGAATATTTAGCCTTTGCTGAAAGGATTAGTGGTGATACCGCACAACGAATGTTAACAGAAAACATTGATTATTCTTTATTTAAAGATGATGTACCGATTGATGTTTCAATGAAGGTCGTCCACAAGTACATTGGACAGGTATCTTCAGAATTACAAGATAAAGTTAATATTTGGAGTTATCAAGAAATTGCAGAATATTATACAAATGAATTAGAAGATTTAAAAAAAGTCGTTTATAAAAAAGGAGTATAATTATGGACATTATCAAATTTAACAAATTAACAAAGTATTACGGAGAAGTAAAGGGTTGTGAAAATGTAGATTTTAGTGTTAAAGAAGGCGAAATATTTGGTTTTATTGGACCAAATGGCGCTGGAAAGAGTACCACAATTCGAACAATGTTATCACTAATTTATCCTACGAGTGGAAGTGTAACAATCTTTGGAAAAGACGCCATTGAATTTGGTCATGAAGTACGAAAAGAGATTGGATATTTACCATCTGAAATCTTTTACTATGACAAAATGAAAGTGATTGATCTACTATTATATTCTGCATCTTTCTACGATAAAGAATGCGAAGAAAGAATCTATGAGTTGTCAGAAATAATGGAATTAGATTTAGATCGTAAAATCCAAGATTTATCTTATGGGAATAAGAAAAAAGTTGGGATTGTTCAAGGTTTATTACACTCTCCTAAATTAATTATTCTTGATGAACCAACAAGTGGTTTGGATCCTCTTATGCAACAAAAATTCTTTAATCTTATTAGAGAAGAGAACAAAAATGGAGCTACTGTATTATTTAGTTCTCATATCCTCGGGGAGGTTCAACAATTATGTGATCGTGTAGCCATTATAAAAAATGGTGAAATTATCAGTATCCAAGAGATTAAAGATCTTAAAAATGACACTTATAAAAAATTTACTATTCGAGGTGAGGAACTTAATCATGGTAAATTCAATATTGAAGGCGTATCAGAATTAGTAACGACAGATGCCAAAGTATCTTTCTTCTTTAAAGGAGATATAAACAAGGTTATCGCAATCTTAAGTGGGTTAAAACTATCAGATATTTCAATTGAAGAACCAACTCTTGAAGAAATATTCATGCATTACTACGAGTAGGTGAGATTATGAATATTTATAAATTTGAACTAAAAATGCTTATAAAAAGCATGATTGTATGGAGTTTAGGTATTTCGTTTGGGCTCATTTTCTATCTTAGTTTTTATCCAATGATGGCTGCCGATACAGATGCATTCAGTCAACTTATGGATGATTTTCCACCTGAATTTTTAGCATTTTTCGGGATGGCTGGAGAATATGCATTTACATCATTAATTGGATACTTTATTTTAACCTTCGGAATGATTCAGATTCCAATTGGTATCCAAGCTGCAAATTATGGATTAAATATGTTAAGTGTTGAGGAAAGAGAATTAACCGCAGACTTTCTTTTAACAAAACCTGTTAAGAGAAGCACAATATTTATTTCCAAACTCCTTGCAGCATTAACCAGCTTAACAGTTGTAAATATTGTAGTTAGTTTTTCAAGCATTGTCACTTTACTCATTTTCAAAGATGATCCACTTCCTTGGAAAGGTATCATTGTACTACTAACAAGCACAATTTTCTTCCAATTATTCTTTGTTGGTATTGGAATGTTAATTAGTATGTCTGTTAAGAAAATCAGAAGCGTAATGCCATTTTCATTGGCACTTGGATTTGGTTTATATATCATCAATTCATTAGGTGAAATGTTTACTTCTAACTTATTCAAGGTCTTCTCTCCATATGGACATTTCAAACCAGGGTATATAATCGCTGAAGAGTCTTATCACATTGGATTCTCCATCGTATCATTCGCAGTAATAATCGGAACTATATTCGCGAGTTACTTCTTGTATATGAGAAGAAACATTGCGAGTCTATAGGAGGTGCATTATGAATATTATTAAACATGAATTCAAATCAAACCTAAAAGCGTTTCTAATTTGGATGGGTGCCTTGTCATTAGTTTTGACAGCTGCCTCAACAGAATATAGTGCATTTACCGGTAATCCAGATTTGTTAGAACTACTAGATTCATTTAAAGCAATGTTTGATGCATTAGGAATTCCTATAGTGGATTTAGCAAGACCAGAAGGATTTTTAGCAATGATGAGTATTTATTTATATATGCCTGTTAGTATCTATGCAGCAATCTTAGGGAGTTCCATTATTAATAAAGAAGAGCGTGACAAAACAGCAGAATATTTATTTACCCTTCCTGTTGCTAGAGAAAAAGTAATTGCGAGTAAAATAATTACAGCATTTATCTATCTTGTGGTTTACATCATCACACTATTATCACTTGCAACATTGATTTTTAGTCGATTCGGCCTAAACAATAGTTGGTTTGAATTTATGTTATATTTGTCAATAGCATTGATTTTTACAGGTGGTATCTTTATGAGTTTAGGTATGCTATTATCAAGTTACTTAAGGCAATACAAACGATCAGGAGGTATTGTAGTTGTATTAATAATTGTCACTTTTATGCTTAATATTTTGGTTGGTTTGGTTGAAGAATTAGAGTTCTTGAAATACGTTATTCCTTTCCAATATTTCTTAGTTGAAGAAATGTTAAACTCAAATATTGAGTTCATCAATGTTATATTATCCTTTGCGATTATAATTCCTTCAATATTTGGTTCATTCTACTTCTACAAAAAAAGAGATTTATATATCTAAAAAGAAAAGGACTTTTATGTCCTTTTTTATATCCAAAAATATAAATTTAAGGTACAATAATAATGATGACTTTCGAAGGAGTTGATATAATGTTAGATAAAAGAATTGTTTTAAGCGAAAAACTACAAAAAAAAGATCCTACAAAACTTAACATGGTTATTGGATTCGATGGCTTTGTCGATGAAATAATCCATATGGTTGATAAACGTCAAGATAGTGATAATTTCACTAGAATTGATACCATTGATGAGTTTGCAAAAAGGATTGAAAAAGCAGCTGGTTTATCCACAAATATTGAGATGGTAGCTGTTCAGAAAAAAATTGGTGGTAATGGTCCAATTATGTGTAATGCGTTAGCACAACACAACTCAAATATTACTTATATTGGAGCACTAGGTTATCCTTCAATTGATGATGTGTTTAATCCTATGAAAGATAAAGTAACACTTCATACAATCGCTACCAACGGACATACTGATGCATTGGAGTTTCATGATGGAAAATTGCTGTTAGGTAAAATGAATTTACTAAAAAATGTTACTTATGAAAGACTCCTAGAAACGTTAGGTGAAGATGAATTAATTAGATTACTAAGTGAAACTGATTTATTCGCATCAGTTAATTGGAGTATGTTACCTAACAATACTTCTTTATGGCGTGATTTACTACTAAACATTATTCCTAAATTACCAAAAAAAGATAATAAACCACTCTTCTTTGTTGACCTTGCAGATCCTGAAAAAAGAGAAAACAAGGAAATCATTGAGGCATTGAATCTTTTAAAAGAATTCAAAAAATATTTCTTTGTTGTTTTGGGTCTGAATAAAAAAGAAGCATTTGATGTTGCGAATGTATTAGAATTATTCGATTCATACAGTTTAGAAAACATGCAAGTTTCAATGGAAGATTTAAATCAATCTCTCTATAAATATTTAGAAATTGATTCGGTAGTAATTCATCCAGTTGATAGATCGTGTACTGTTATAAATGGTGTTTATTATGAGGAAATGGGACCATATATTGCCCAACCTAAATTGACAACAGGCGCAGGAGATAACTTTAATGCAGGTTTTATGCTAGGTCTACTTCTTGATTTAGAACCTGATCAAGCTTTACTAACTGGTATGTCTACAAGTGGGTATTATGTTAGACAAGCAAAAAGTCCTAAATTTAATGAATTGTGTGATTTTATGTTAGAATGGGCGAATGACAATTTATAAGGAATTGTCCATACACATTTACCTATCAAGTTGTTATAATAATAAACAGAGAAAGGAATGATATTATGCCTAAATTAGAATTATTAGAAAAATTAGCAACATTAGCTGTAGAAGTTGGTGCAAATGTTCAAAAAGATCAAGTTGTAGGTTTGCGTGCATCTACAGAAACTGTTGAGTTAGCTAGATTAATTGTAAAAGCTGCATACAAAAAAGGTGCTAAACAAGTCATCGTTGAATGGTCTGACGACTATGTAGCGCGTACTGGCTTTGATGAAATGAGTATTGAAACACTAACAGACTTCCCTGAGTGGAGAGTTGACAAGTACAAAGATTTTGTAAAAAAAGGTGGGTGTGCTATTAGTATTGCTTCGCCAATTCCAGGTTTAAATGCTGGTGTTGATCCTGAAAAAATGCAAAAAGCATCGATTGCTGCAATGACAAAACTTGCTTTTTATCGTGATCATATGATGGGTAACCATTCACAGTGGACTATAGTCGCTGCTGCAAATCCAGTATGGGCTAAAAAGGTATTCCCTGATTTAGAAGAAAATGAAGCGTTAGAAGCTCTATGGGATGCAATTTTTAAAGCATCAAGAGTAACTGAGGATAACAACCCTATTCAAGAATGGGCAGAGCATAATGAAAGATTATTAGCTCATAACAAAGTTCTTAATGATTTCCAATTTGAATCACTGTATTTCAAAAACAGTGTAGGTACTGATTTAAATATAAAATTAGTTGAAAATCATATCTGGGCTGGTGGTGGAGAAAACGCTACTAATGGTGTTTACTTCAATCCAAATATACCAACAGAAGAAAACTTTACAATGCCACACAAATTCGGGGTTAATGGTAAAGTTGTTGCTACAAAACCACTAAATTATCAAGGTACTTTAATTGAAGATTTTTGGTTAGTATTTAAAGATGGAAAAGTTGTAGAGTTTGGTGCAAAAAAACATGAAGAATCTTTAAGAAGCTTAATTGAGATGGATGAAGGGAGTTCTTATTTAGGTGAAGTAGCATTGATTAGTTATGACTCACCAATCAATAACTCTGGAATTTTGTTCTTAAACACATTATTTGATGAAAATGCTTCATGCCATTTAGCATTAGGTAGAGCATATCCAATGAATGTTAAGAATGGAACAACAATGAAGCCTGAAGAATTAGAAAAAATTGGTTATAACCAATCTATGGCTCATTCAGACTTTATGTTTGGTAGTAAAGATTTAAATATTGTTGGTACATTGAAAAACGGTACCAAAGTTCAAATATTTGAAAATGGAGATTTTGTAATTTAAACATATAAAAGGACTTAATTCGATTAAGTCCTTTTTAATTTCTATCTATATGTTAAGAGGATCTCTTTGTTTACGATACTTATTCTACAAAAACATCATTAAATTGCTTTGTAACTCTAATAAATGTGGTGCATTTTGATAATTGTTTTAAGGAAGGTGCTCCTACATAAGTACAAGTACTACGGATTCCACCAAGTATATTTTTAACGGAGTACTCTAATTTACCACGATATGGGATTCTTACTGTTCGACCTTCACTACTTCGATAATCAGCAACACCACCATTATGTTTGTTCATTGCGGTATCACTACTCATACCATAGAACTCAACAAATCTCTTTTCTTGATATCTAGGTTCTCTTTTTTCACCAACAAGACCTGTCATATAGGTTTCGGTAATAATTGTACCTCCACCTTCATCATGTCCAGCAAACATTCCACCTAACATTACAAAGTCAGCTCCTGCTCCAAACGCTTTTGCTACATCACCTGGAGAAGTACATCCACCGTCCGCAATAATATGTGCTCCAAGACCATGAGCAGCATCTGCACACTCAATGATTGCACTTAATTGAGGATATCCAACACCAGTTTGGATTCTTGTTGTACATACACTACCTGGCCCAATTCCTACTTTGACAATATCTGCCCCACGAAGTATTAACTCTTGCGTCATATCTGCAGTTACAACATTACCAGCAATAATTGTATGATGAGGATAGTCTTTTCTAACTTTTTGAACAAAATCACCAAATGCTTCACTGTATCCATTTGCTACATCTATACAGATGAATTTTATGTTTGGTACTTTTGTTAATATTTGATTTAAACGTTCATAATCCTTTTTGCTTATCCCTGTGCTAACAGCATAACTATTTGGTGAAAGATTATGCTTTATATAATCATCAACATTGCAACTTTTAACTAAACATGTAAATAGTTTATGTGCTTCTAATTCCTTTGCAACTTCAAATGTACCTACACCATCCATATTAGCTGCCATAATAGGAATTCCTGCCCACTCCTGCTTACTATGTTTAAACTCGTATTTTCGTTCCAAGCTGACTTGTTTTCTACTAAATAAATTTGATCTTTTTGGTCTGATAAGTACATCTTTAAAGTCTAATTTTATGTCGCTTTCCATTCTCATAATATTACCTCCATCTTTACTCACATTATCATTATAACAAACTTCTAGTTATTATTAGCAAAATTACAAAAAAAAATGAATCGAACGATTCATTTTATTTTTTTTATTCACCTTGAGTGATACTTCTACGTAATTTAGTGGAAACAAATTCAATGATTAATACTACAATCACGATACCCCATAAACAAGCAGCAGCATCTCTCCAACGATTATTTCCTAACGCTTGTGTCAATGTAAACCCAATACCACCTGCACCTACTAATCCAAGCACAGTTGCATTTCTAACATTGATTTCAAAACGATAAATTGCAGTTGAGATAAAACTTGCACTTAATTGTGGAATAATACCATATCTTATTTTTTGAATTGTTGTACATCCTGCTGAGTCCAGTGCATCTAGAATACCATTATCGATATCTTCTATCGCTTCTATGTATAATTTCGTAATCATACCGATTGAAGCGACTCCAATCGTTAACACACCAGCAAACGGTCCAAGACCAACTGTTTTAACAAATAATAAACCTAATACAAATACTGGGAAGGTACGAATCATAGTGATAAGAATACTACCTCCATAACTAGGAATACTTCCGGTAATATTGCGGCTAGCAAAGAACGCAAAAGGAACTGCTAATATTGCACCAATGATTGTTCCTAACCACCCAATTGCTATTGTTTCTAACATTAACAACGGAATACTGGTTCCTGATAATGAAGTTAACCAATCCCAATTTGGTTTTAAGAGTGCTCGTAATACACTTTGAACATTTGTAACTCCCAAATCATTAACACCATTATATTGAATTTTACTAATACTCCAAATAATTGCTGCAGTTGCGATGATACCAATGATTATTCTTTGAATAGTCTTGTTTGGTGCTGCTTCAAATGCCAATTGAACAGGAGATTTATCTTGCATAGTTTTTTCCATTATGACAACCTCCTTCTTAAGTATCTTGATAATGTTTCAATAGAGGCCACTGTAATGAAAAGGAATATTAAAATAACAAGAGCGTCTCCAAATCCACCGCTTCTTCCTAATGTCATTCTATTATCTAAAATTACTCCAATTCCACCTGCACCCACATATCCTAAAATTGCAGCATAACGGATATTGATCTCAAAACTATATAAAGCTAGAGATAAATAAGTACCCATTATTTGAGGAATAACTGCAGTGAAGAAACTTTTTGTTTTTGTTGCTCCTGTTGCTTCAATTGCAATAAATGCATTCATATCTATTGTTTCTATCTTTTCATAAAGCATTTTTGACATAATTGCAAATGTAAAGATTGTGATTGCTATTGTACCTGGTAATGTCCCATAGTAGAAAATAAATGCTAAGAACAAAGCGTACACTAAAACTGGAAATGTACGTAAAATACTTAATAAAAATCTAGTTATTCCCAGAATAGCTTTATTTTTATTGATATTTGAAGATGCTAATAAGGCTGCTGGTAGAGCAAATGCTGCTCCTAAAAAGCTACCTAATATTGACATTTGAATTGTATCTAATAATGGTTGATATACTTCGTGACGATAACTAAAATCAAATTGAGTTACCATCAGTTTTAGTACTACAAAGAATTCATCTAAATTTGTGAAGAATTTTATAACATCTACACCTGTAACTATCCATGATATCGTTGTAAGAAAAAGTAATATTGCAAATATAGCGGGTGTTTTTGAGAAGGGCTCTAAAACAACTGTTCCATCTTCTAGAATTTTTGTTCGGTTTTTTTCAGGTTGTACAACGAACTGTAAATACAGTTTTTTTATGAACAATCCTGATTTTTGAAAGAAGTTTTTATTTTCCATTATTCTGGTTTGAACATGATATCATCATCAGATAATTCACGTCCATAAATCTCTTTCAATAAGTCTTCTGTGATATCAGAACTCGGTCCATCATAAACGATTTCGCCTTCTCTAATACCAATTACTCTATTTGCATATTTAAGTGCCATATCCACATGATGCATATTTGCAATAACAGTAATATTCAATGCTTTATTAACTCTCTCAAAGTCTGCCATAACTTGGTTCGCTGTAATTGGATCTAAAGATGCTACTGGTTCATCTGCTAAAATAATATCTGGATCTTGAGCAATAGTTCGAGCTAATGCAACACGTTGCTGTTGCCCACCTGATAATTGATCTGCTCTCATATATGCTTTTTCTAAGATTCCTACTTGATGAAGTGCTTCTAATGCTTTGATTTTGTCAGCGTTACTGTAGAAACCAATTAAACTTGGGAACAATTTCATTTCAGCTACTCTTGCTGCTAATACATTTTTTATAACTGTTGTTCTACCAATCAAATTAAATGATTGAAAAACCATTCCTATCTTTCTTCTAAATTTTCTTAATTCTGATCCTTTTAAGTTTTCATCTACTGGAATATCATTCACTATTAGATTACCACTTGTTACTGGAATCATCTTGTTTACTAGTTTAATAAGTGTTGATTTTCCAGCACCACTTAGCCCTATAATTGCCACAAAATCCCCTTGCGGAATTTCTACATTTACATCAATCAAGGCTACTGTTCCATTTGGGTATACCTTACCAACATTATCAAATTTAATCATGTGTAAAACCTACTTTCTTGCTATATAATATATGTCATATTATACATTATATGATATAACGTAAAAAAAGACAAAATAAACTACAAAAAAAGAAGACTCAATGTTGAGTCTTCTTTAAGATAAAATCTTAATATTATTTAATTAATTTTCCATTGCTGCTTTTGCAGCTCTTTCGCTATCGTAATCAGAATCTACAGCACGTTTATATCCTTCATGGCTATAAATTTCAATAATAGCTTTTCCTTCAGTAGTTGCAGCGATATTGATGAAAGCTGTTTGGATAGCATCTAGTAAATCAGCATCTACTAATTCTGTAGCTACTGAGATAGTGTCATTGTAAATTTTTGCAGTTACACCAATAACATCTGTAGCAGCCCAAATTGTTTCTTCTCTTCCGTATCCACCATCATCAGAAGATTCCCATGCGTCTGCGTAAGTTCTACGAGCATCAGCATAGAATGTAGCAACGTCACAAGTTTCATTAGCTAATGAACTCATTGATGCACCATATCCTGAAGTTTGGATTACATTTGCACTAGGTAAATCAGCAAATGTTTTGTTGAAGTTATCCATTAACCATAACAATGGATAAATGTATCCACTTGATGATGAAGCAGATCTAACACAGAATACTGCGTCTTCTAAGTCTGCCCATACTAATCCAGTTCCATCATTTACTTTTGCTGCTAATTCTTGACCTTTAGCACTAGGTCCAGCAATTAATAATCCACGATAGAATGTTACTTGATTAGCAGAATCTCCCTCGATTGGTTCATTTAAGTTCCATACAGTTGCGTCGTCATCATCAACAGTTAATCCAGCACGAGTAGCAGTTAAAGCAACGTTTAATACTCCATCACCTTCATAAAGTACGTAAGTACCTCCAGGTAAGAATCCGATTTCTGCTTGTCCTGAAACCATTGCTTCAGCAGCAGCTTCATATGTACTACCTACAAAGATTTCCACTTTGTCATAGTCATATCCTAAATCTGCTAACTCATCGATTAACATTTGTTTTAGAGGCTCAGTAGCGTCTAAAATTTCTGCAGCATCACGAGATGGTACAAAATAAATAGTTAATACTTTTTCTTTCTTACATCCAGCTAGTGTAAACACTGCCATAAATAATGTTACAACTAAAAATAATTTCTTCATAATTTCCTCCCAATTTTTTTGAGTGATTAATTCACTTCTACATATCATTTTACTACAAAAGCGATAATTTTTCACTTTTTTTTTAAATTAATTGCTTGTTTAAGGGATTTAAATATTGACTCATATGAAGTAGCATGCATGTATACATTCCAAAAAAAAAGAGAAGATTTATGTCTCTTCTCTTTCTTATTTATAAATTTTGATTACACAAAGTCCGTCATAACCATCTACAAAATATGCGTTATTGGTTTCAATCATATATGTATAAACCTTTTTTACATACCCAGGATCAGTTATTACCTCTGCTTTTACTCTATCAAATTCTTTTGATTTGATATCAAATGTGATATCTAATTCTCCGTGTTCATTTATGTAATCGACTTTTTTCGACTCTGCTGCTGATAAAACAACAACCTCTTTTTCAAAAATTACATAGTGCATCAATCCGTTTTCATTATCATGTGTGTATTTAATTAAACTTTTTTTATTCATATTTAGCTCCCTTTTTTTATATACTTAATTATATCTTTTTTAATTAGTTTTTGCATTTGATATACATCTAAATCTAGTAGTGACCCTTTGAAGGTACAATACAAATAAATTTGAAGATGTTTTCACCTTTATTCCTAAATTGATGCAACGCATTTTCCGGAACAAATGCAAAAGATCCAGGTTCAACTTTATTAATTTGTCCATCAATCATCAATTCCCCATTACCTTCGATAAAAAAATTGATATGTGGCGACGGATGATTGTGCTTTGGAGTAAATCCATCGACTTCAACTTCAACAACACGCATTACGTGATCATCCCATCCGTTTTCTGGAGATACCCGAACTTGCATTGCTGCTTTATAAGCATCTGGATGAGTTACTTCTTGTGCAACCAAATCTTTAATATTTCCTACCATGAATGAAACCTCCTAATGTTTTAAAATACACTTTTACTTTACCATTATTTTAGTTGATATAAAAGTAAAGTCCATTAAAAAACACCTCAAAAGAGGTGCTTTATTTCAACATATCACGAATTGCGCGCATTTCTTTGTTTGGATCTTGATACCAATTAGATGCGAAAATTCTATATAATTTCCAATTTCTCGCTTTTAAATATTTTTCTTGATGAAGAAGGTCTCTTCTAGCATCAAGTGTTTGTGTTTGATTGACATCACATATAATACCTAATTTAAAGGAATTGGTTTCCTCATCGTATATAGCTAAGTTAATACTATAACTTCCTATCCCTATTGAAGA
Organism: Xianfuyuplasma sp.; assembly: GCA_041555275.1. Taxonomy (GTDB): domain Bacteria; phylum Bacillota_I; class Bacilli_A; order Izemoplasmatales; family Izemoplasmataceae; genus Xianfuyuplasma. The sequence continues at coordinate 18,959 of JBFFKS010000002.1, forward strand.
CTGGACAACGTAATTATTTCGTTCCAATCTTTTTTGTATATCTAAAACGAGATCCGACAGCTTCTGTTCATCACGTTTCTCTTCTGAAACATGTAATTGATTCAGTACTTCTTTTGCTAAATCTGGTTTCTGACTAGATACATAATAGCAATATCTCATATAGTCCTTCAACAATTTAGGCCCTGTACTTTTTAAATCATCAACCTTAAGTTCTTCAGGGAATAAGGATGATACAAAGTAGATCTTTTTCTTAGCTCTACTTATCGCAACGTTAAGACGATTTTGTCCACCATCATTATTTAACCAACCAAAACGCCTGTGGATATTTCCATCTTTGTCTCGTCCATATCCCATTGAGAAGATGATAATGTCGCGTTCATCCCCTTGTACATTTTCAATGTTTTTAACAAATAATGATTTATCTTCACCATCTTCAGTACGGAATAATTCCTGCTCAAACTCTTTTTGATAACGACTTCGTTTAAATAGTTCTTCATCAATATAGTTTTCAATTAAATCACGCTGAGTACTATTAAAAGTAATCACACCAATTGTTTCATTGTTTTCACGTTCTCTAAAGACTTTTTTAAGAAGTTTTATTACAGCTTTAGCTTCCTCATCATTTCGTCTTTTATCAAAAATACCATCCTTAACATGAATATATTCAATTGGTGGTTTTTGTGATTGTCTCTGATTTGGTGATACGATTAGTTTTCCATCATAAAATGCATGATTTGAGAATGCGATTAGTTCTTCAAATATAGATCTGTAATGATAATTAAGAATAGTCTCATTGTATTTATAACGAGCCAAATCAAGCAAACTTTTCGCATCCATTGACACGTCTCTTAAAACATCTTCCTCGAAGAACTCATCCTCGTCTTCTAATCTACCAATACCTAAACTTGAAGGTCTTAACTGCTTTGTATCTCCAGCAATCACAACTTTTTTGGCTCGGTAAATAGCGGGGATACCTTTTTCAACATACATTTGTGATGCTTCATCAAAGATTACCAAATCAAACATACCGTAAACAAGAGGGATAATTGCACTAACCACTTCAGGTGTCATCATCCAGATTCGAACATTACTCATCAACTCAACTTGGAAAATATCAATAAATGCTTTGACACTAATTTTTCGGGTACTTTCTAAAATTCGTTTAACATCCATAATTCTTCTTGTATTAGCGAAGTTGACTGCATGTTTATATAACTCCATTTCAAATGATTCAGTTGTAACTTGTTTCTTTTGCTCAATGAGTAACTCTAGTTCATTCATTTTTTCAACATATTTATCTAGGATGTATAGGTGTTTTTGATTTTTGGTGTTGAAATCTTCTATATATCCTGTATAGAATGCATCAAATAAATAATGCCTTTGTTTTGCAATATCTTTGATGTTTTCTAACATAGGATGATACAAAAGCATCTCTAAGAATAAACGATCATTATTCGTTAATTTTTCATGTTTTGCTTTAAGTTTGTTTAGTTTATCAATGTTTTCAACAACATACTCATGAAGTATTGGATCAGTGAAAAGCAAATGAAGATATCGATTATCTATACCTTGTTTTAATGTTAAATAAAGTAGTCGTTTTTTGTTATTCTGAATAAACTGATTTTTGAGTTTACGTTTCTTAAAGAACCAAGCCTTATTATATTTTTCCATCAACTGCTTATATTCTTGATCAAACTCCATAAATTCAATACGATTAGATCTACTAATTTTACTTTCGAATTTTAATAATATGGGATATCTTTTAGACATTTTTTCAAACTGTAAATAGTCTTTTAGGCTATTATATTTTTCGAATGTATTCTCAACTTCTTTGAGCTCGTTAAATTGAAGTTTCTTAAACGTACTTTTAAACATTGCATGTACTCTTTTAGGACTTAATTCAGGAACAATATCTTTATCCTTTACAAATCGACTGTATAATTTATGTATCGGAACATCTTGAATATTTTGATTATATAACAGGTTTAAAGACTGATCTAAAGTATAAAGAATATCTTTAATTTCTTCTTCTAATTTAAAAATATCATTATTTAACGTTCTTTGTGGTAATGATGGATTAAGGAATTGCTTTAGTTTGTGATAAAAATCTTGTTTGTTTTCAGCATCATCAATGAACATAGCATATTTAGAAGCACTTCTTAATCTAGAATATATTACGTCAAGTGCTACTTTTTTCTCACTCACTACAAGCACATTTTCACCACGTAAAATAGCAGCTGCAATTAGACTCGTGATTGTCTGTGATTTCCCTGTACCTGGTGGTCCCCAAATAACGAGTTTTTGTTCGCGATTTACCAAGTCAATTACTTTTTCTTGGGCATAATTTATTTCATTTATATAAGATAGTCTTGACTCTTCTACATCAGCATTATGAATAGAAAAATCGATTCCTTTTTCTTCCTCATATAGATTAGATTCATCTATTAGTCCTTCAAGCAAATCATTATATTTATTAGAATCTAAGATAGAACTCATATCCTTTTGAATCATTGAAGAATATAAGTGATATCTTCCTAGAGTAATGTACTCTTTGACATGAAAGATTCCTTTTCGTTTTCGTTTTGTGAATTGGTCCTTGGTTTCATTCTTGTATTGTTCAAATGATAAATCGATCGTATCCTCTTTAATGTTTATCCCATTTTTTTCATAGAAAGGGATCACTAATTCACTCAGTGTTTTTTTACTAAACTCTGAGATATAAGGGACGTTACTATCAATTTCATTTTTTTCCATTTTTGATGTAGTTAACAAAAGATCTCGATTATAAATAATGTCTTTATCTTTATCTTTTTTAATACTAAAAGTTCTTTTATTTCGGATTAATTTCACTGGAAAATAAAGTAATGGAGCTTTGATTGCGAAATTATCTTTTTTGAATACCCCTTCTATGTATGGGTATGCTATGTATAAATCATATGAGCCGGTTTCTTTTTCATCTTTATTTGTTTCTCGATATAATGATACAACATTTCTTTCCAGAGAGTCTCCATATACCGTAGCGGGAAATGATAGATTTAACGTGCTTACTCTTTTGTTTATCAAAAAATTTTGTATTTCATCATGAATATCTAAAAGTGATAAGTCAAAACTACCTCTTTTTGTTGTTTTTCCCATATATAAATTCGGGTTTCTTCTAGATATATTTGTTAGACGGTCTTTGTAATGATCTAGCACTTTATAAGCGGATGCAGATACTTCAACTTCGTTAACTGATTCATTTTGATATTGAAGAATAACTCTAATAAATCTTGTAGAATATTCATCCATAAAGACTTTACCAATTCCTGATATCGCTAAAAAATCACTTATCTTAAGTGGTTTTTTATTTGCTATTTCTTTTAGTACTTCATCAGAACAGACTACAGGATATCTACCTTTACGTATGTGTTCTTCTTCTTTGATTTCATCCCTTAGTTGATCTAGGGCTTCAAGTAATTTGTTTTTTTTAAGTGCCATAGTCTCACTCCTAGTAAATGTCTATCATTAGTTTATCATTTTTATAGAAAAAAGGGTAGTTTATATTGTTGTATCAACCGTGAATTAATATGAATTTAATATGTCTCTTTCAAAAAAAATGCATTTTACATAAATAAATTTGTACTTTAAAGTGATTTAGTGAAATTTTATTAAAAAAGGTATACAATATAATTGACGAAGATTTACATAACTTAGAAACTTTTTTAAAGGAGGTAATTTTGTGAAGAAATTATTGATATTATTTGTTAGTGTTTTACTCTTAGTTGGGTGTAAAGCGACGATTGACGACAAGGAATGTAGCACAGGTTTTCATTTAGATGGTGACCTTTGTGTTGAAGATGTTCATCAAGCTGGAACGTTCAATTCAAGTGATGATATTTTAGATTTGGTAAACTCATTTCTTGATCGACAAAATCTCATTGGTCGTCATTTAGGATGGAACTTCATGTTTGAAGATGATGTTGCAACAGATGCCGAAGGTGGAGCACCAGCTCAAGATGAAAAAGGAAGTGATGATTATTCTGAAACCAACAACCAAGTTGAGGGTGTTGATGAAATGGATAATGTATTAACAGATGGAAAATATATTTATGTGCAAAATTATAATAAAATTCAAGTTATTTTAGCTTTTACAATTGAATCAGGATACGATGTTCTAGATGTCGTAAAAGAAATCACATTCGAAGATTTAGCAGGAGAAAACGAGTATTTTTACTTTAATGGTATGTATGTTGATAATGATCGATTGATTGTTGTTGGTAATTCGTATCACCATGAATGTACTACGTATTATGAAGATAAGGAAGAAGAGCCAACTTCAACAAATGAAACTGGCGATGTTAGCGATGACGTTACAGATGAGTATTATCAAGAGTGTCAGTATTATGAGTATCATACTTCAACACATATATTTGAGTATTCAAAAGATGATTTTGAACTTCAGAACAAATATGAATTAAGTGGATACTTTGTTGGTTCTCGTAAAATTGGAAATGATTTATACTTTGTTACTAGTGAATGGATTCCATTTTACTTAGCACAAAGAGAAGATTTCGATTTCACGATTGATAATTATTTACCATCTTATGTAGTAAATGAAACTGAAGTATCGTTAACATATGAAGATATTTTATATGTTGAAGGTACAGAACCTACTAGTTTCACATCATTCTATGGGATTAACCTAGATACAAATGAGGTTTCTACAGAAGTTGTATTAGGTGAAGGTGGATATAATTTATACGTATCTACTGAAAATATCTATTTAACAGGTACCAAATGGAATTACAATATGGATGTAATGTTAGAAATTGAAGAAGCTGAGGCAAATGATGAAGAGGTTGAAATCACTGAGAATCCTTATGAAATTACCACTTCCATTGTAAAAATAGGAATTCTTGATGGAAAAGTTAATTTTGTAGCCAATGGTGAAGTACCGGGTGTTGCATTAGATCAATTCGCAATGGATGAGAAAGATGGAAACATTCGCATCGTCACAACCACAAGTAATTGGTGGTGGTGGGGTACAACAAATGAAATTAATAATCGCCTTATGATATTAGATGAAGAGTTAAATATTATTTCTACTTTGGAAAATATCGGTAAAGAAGGAGAGAGTGTTCAATCAACTAGATTTGTTGGAAATTACGCATATGTTGTTACTTTCTTAAGAACAGATCCATTCTACGTATTTGATTTAAGTGACCCATTAAATCCATTAAAAGTTAGCGAATTAGAAATTCCTGGATTTAGTGATTATCTACAACCAATTGGTGAAGACTATATGCTAGGAATTGGTTATGGTGATAACGAAGGTGGAACACAAGGATTAAAAATTAGTTTATATGATGTTTCAGATAAAACAAATGCAGTTGTTGCAAGTGAAATTGTTTATCCATATGCAGATAACAATTACATTTGGACCTCAACAGTTTACAATCATAAAGATTTATTAGTCTCTCAATCTAAAGGTATCATTGCTCTTCCTTATACAGAAAATGACTATAGTAGTGATTATCGTTATTGGTCATACAAAACAGGTGTTTTAGTGCTTAATCTTGATATAGAAAATGGTACAATCAGTGAACGAGGTAGAGTGGAACATAGTGAGGAAAATGAATATGGAACCTATGTTTATAAATCAAAATTTATTAGTGATTATTTATACACTATCTCAAGTAAATTTGTTATGGTATCAACAATATTAGAACCTGAAACAGTTTTAGGACAAGTTCAAATTGGTGAGAGTTATCCAATTGAATTGCCAGATGAAGTCGAACCAGGGGAAGTAGATCCAGTAGACCCTGATGCTGAGTGTCTTGATGGTGAAATAAATGAAGATGGTGAATGTGTTTCAGGAACTGGAACAGGTAGTGACTTATATCCATTATTTGAAACGTTTATTCACATTAATGCATGGGATGACCTTTTGAATCAGGCAGACGCAGAATATCTTGTATATTTCTACAACCAATCATCTGAAAACTGTCAATCTATTGAGGAACAAATATTTGAGTTTGGAAATAGATCAGATTTAACAATCCTCTACTTTGTTGATATGAATAATATTGAGGGTAGTGACTTATTAGTAGATGCAATCCCTGCATTGGTTAAGATTGCTGATGGAGTAATTGTCGAAGAGTACATTGGATCAAGTGACATTTTAGATTACATAGAAAGCATTAATCAATAATAGAAATACCAATAAAAAACCATCCGTCTAATAAAGACAGATGGTTTTTTATTTTTTATATTTTTTCCTTTAATACTTTATTAATAAATATGTCTACTAAATTAGGATCAAACTGTGTACCAGATCCATCAAGTAGTTCTTTTATTGCCATATCTTTGGTTAATTTATTACGATATGATCTTGGTCCAGTCATCGCATCAAATGCATCACATAAACCAATGATTCGAGCTTGCAATGAAATGTCTTCTCCCTTTAGTCCTTTGGGGTATCCTTTTCCATCCCATCTTTCATGGTGTTCCAAAACATTATTTGCAATATCAGAAAACTCATTTAATGAACTAAGAATTCGATAACCAATTTCAGAATGTTTTTTAACTTCAGTCCATTCTTCTTGATTCAGTTTCGT
>JBFFKS010000003.1:0-24775 GCA_041555275.1 Xianfuyuplasma sp.
ATTTTAAACAGTATATATAATCCAATAAAAATGGACGTCCAGATTCCTAAATTATTTTGTATTTTAATGTTTCTTATTTCCCAATAAGTAGTAGAATAACCACCAAAATCATTGGCTTCACGAAATTCTTGCAATGCTTCATCATAATGACCTTCTTTTGATAATGCTGATCCTAGTGCTGAATGTGCTAATGCAAAAGCACTATTTTGTCGTAAAATCTCTTCCCATAATGGTTTTGATTCTACATATTCTCCATTATTATATAAGGTCACAGCTTGATGAATTAACTGCACAAATGCAGTTGGTTGATAGACATGGATAAATCCATAGGTTCCCCCATCTAGAATATAGAGGTTTCCATCTTGATCTGTAACAACTCCACTTGCTTGGTGAATCAAACCAAGTGACTGTTTTACACCATAACTTGCTGCGTTAAAATAAAATAGAAGTTGTCCTTTTGAGTCATATTCATAAATATCTCCACTGGTTGATACCATATAGATATAATCGTCCTCAGACATCCAAATATCTGATAACTCACCACTTGGATAGATTGTATTACCTGATAAAGTATTAACACCAGTAATATTTAAACGCTTAAATGTTTCAGTTACATTCACATTTGTTGTTAAAATAGATCCTTTTGAACCAAGTGCAACATTGGTTGGAGAAGCTGGTCGTGAACTTGATAAATCAGAATCATTTACAACCCAATTATAAAGAATTTTTCGTAATGATAGATCTACTGTGTTAATTCCTAAGTATCCGACAAATTCTCCGGCATAATTTAATTGAATAACACCAGATGTTGATCCTTCACCAATGACATAAATGGAATCACTTGAATCTACCGCTACTTTGATTGGAACAAAATCATTTTGTTGTCCAAAAATAGGTGATTCTGGTTTCCTAATTGTTATATCAATGGTTTTTGTTACTAAGTCTATAACAAAAACTGAACCTGCTCCTTTGTCAGCAACATATAGATTATTGCCTTTGACAAATATACCCACTGGTTCTACAAATTCATCTACAATAACCTCATCAATAAATTCTCCCGTTAATGATAATACAACGACACGTTGATTTCCGGTATCGGCAACATAAAGCACCTCATCAACGAGATAAATATCGCTTGGACTATCAAAATCTAATTCCTCAGCAATATATCCCACTGGCATATATGCAGTTTGAGTTTGCACAAATGAGTTTGTAGCACTTAGTGTATACGTCTCATAAGGAACGCCAAATGATTCTGCTTGGACTAGGTGTGATACATTTGCGATTAATAGGATAAAGGTGGTTATTAATAATACATATAATTTTTTCATGTCATCACCTACTTAATCCCTGAATGAGCCATGGTATTCATGACTTTAGATTGTAAGAATATGAAGATTATTAAGTTTGGTACAAACATAATCAATGTAGCTACAGCAGTCATTCCAGCTCCAGCAACACTATTGTTCGCACTGGATAATGTAGCCATATAATACGCAAAGGTCTTGATTGAATCGGTGTTAATAAAAGTTGCCGAAATGTCTGCATTGTTCCATACAGATTGGAAGGATAAAATCGCGATTGTTGCAATCGCTGGCCGTATTAGTGGCAATACAATGTAATAATATGTTTGAAGGTGTGTTGCACCATCTATTTTTGCTGCATCAATCAATTCATTCGGTATTTGATCAATGAATTGTTTGACTAAGAAGAGTCCAACAGGAACCGCAATTACTGGTACGATATGAACCAAAAAGGAATCAATTAGACCCAGTCTTTCAATCATTAAATATCGTGGAATCAATACTGCCGCTCCAACAAACATCATTGCTATTGTGTTAATTTTTGAGATATAGTGATTTAAACGGAATTTCATTTTTGATAATGCATACCCTGTAATTGTAGATAGAACTACTGATAAAAATACTACAATCAATGTTATGACGATACTGTTAAACAAGTATCTTGAAACAGGGATACCTGTTGTGGTAGCTAAATCAAACAAGTCTTGAAAGTTAATCAGTGTTGGTCTACGTACGAAAAATCGTGGTGGATATTCAATTAGCTCATCAAATGGTTTGAAAGCATGATTGAAAATATACATAAGAGGGAGCAACATAAATACTGCCACTGGCAAAACCATTAATAGAAACGGGATTTGTGAAGCACTAAATTTTTTCGGGTTTATTTTAATTACTTGAAATTTTTTACCCATACTAATCAGTCTCCCCGAATAGTTTCCATGATATTCTACTAAAAACATAAATAATAATTAGTAAAATTACCGAAAGTGCTGCTGCATAACCCATTTCATATCGAATAAACCCGTAATCTTCAATATGATTGAGTAGTAAACTTCCTGAATACTGCGGTGTCGGATTTGAGCCAGATAGCTGAACTCCAATCGCTCCAGCACTAAATGTTCCAACAATCGCCATTACCGCACCAAATAACATTTGTGGTTTCATAGAAGGAATGGTAATGTACCAAATTTCTTGGAATCGTGTTTTTAATCCATCAATATATGCTGCCTCATATAGTTCATGAGGTACATTAGATATTCCTGCAAGCATTGCTAGGAATCCAATACCCATACTACTCCATAAAGCAACAATAATCATTATTGTAAATAGATATTCTGGAGATTGTAAAAAGGCTATTGGTTCGACAATTAGACCTAGTTTTAGGAGGATATTATTTAGATATCCTGCTTGATCTCCAGCAAAAAATACTTTCCATACAACAGACATTGTTACACCGGCTGTTAATGATGGAGAATATAAAATAATTGCTAATACTGTTCTTACTTTATGAGTGAGTTGAGATAATGCCCAAGCCATCATAAAGGATAATATATAACCACCTGGACCAACAATTAATGCAAACTTAATGGTGTTTGGTAAGATATATTTCATAAATTCTTCATCACTTGTTAATAAGTATATATAATTGTACATTCCAATAAAGGAAGGGAAACGTACCATATCAAAAGTTGTTAATGATAAAAGCATTGCTAAAAAGATTGGGATAATAACGAAAAGCATAAACAATACAACATAAGGAAGAGCAAATATATATGCATCTCTGTCGTCCTTTTTAAATAAATGAATCTCTCTCTTTATAACTTTTTTTATAGGAGAGAATATCGCACTAATCTTCTTCATCATTATACCAACTTTCTATCGTTTGTTTTGTTGGTAATATAAAATCTTTTTGAATTGTCCCATCTGTATCTAGATATCCAAACTCAACCATTTTACGATTAATTTCTTTATTAATTTTTATAGTGGCATCTGAAACTGCACTACGTAAATTCGCATCCTCGTAGACAACAGAATTCCACACATTAGAGATTTCTCTTTCAATAATGTAAGATCCAGGTATTTTTTGCGTTTCTTTTAAGTTTGTCCATTGTTCCAAAATCACAGATTTATGTTCTTCATTAATTCGTAAATTTGTAAAAGCTTCAACATTGGCACTGTTCCAAATATAACGGGATCCTAGTGTATTAATCAACGTCTCAGAATACGTTGTTTGTGTATCCGTTGCCATCCACCATTGTAAGAACTTCCAAGCATCGTCTTTTTTGTCGCTTTTTTCGAAGATAACAGATGCTTGTTGTGCACCAGGCATACTGCGATTAATCACTGTTTCATAACTACTTGTTTCTTGATTATACACTTCATGTTCCACACCAGGAACAAGAGCAATATCCCATAAACCACGAATATCCGATGCAGCGTTGGTTAGCTGCAAATACATTCCAAAATCACCTATTCCAATTGGAACTGTTCCATAGCGAAACGAATTAAAGAATGATGATATTTGAACAGGCGTTCCATATTCTGTATATAAATCTGTCATAAATTCTAGAGCCTGCAAACTTTCCACAGAATCAAGTTCTACACCAAATCCATCACTAGAATAGATTTCACCACCAAATTGGTAGATAAATGGTGCCGTTGCATCAAATGATTTAAATGCATTGGCATTCGATAATGGGACATAGAAACTCATACCATATCGATTTAGTGTTGGTAATATATCTAAAACATCATTCCATGTATTAGGCACTTCTAATCCCAATTCATCAACTAGAATATCTTTACGATAAAATAGTACATAAAAATTTTCAGTTTCTGGTAATCCATATAAAGAATTATTGTAAGTCATTGGAACCAATTGCTCATCATGAAAGACAGAAATGGTATCTGTAAAATCATTTGCCTTTGTCAGATCATATAACATACCGCGCATTCCATATTCATTTGGAATCCAAGCGGAAACACCTAAGGCGACATCAGGTTGTTGATTTGCAGAATTTGCCAGTAACAATTTTCCATCATTGTTAATGATAGATACTTTTACTTTTACACCACTTTCTGGTGTAAATTGTTTATCTGCTAATTGCTGAATGACATCTGCATACTGACGAGAACGATTTACCCAAACTTCTAATTCTTCTTCAGATGCGTGTTCTTCATAACTACTATCAAAAAACGAAAGAAAGAAACGTTCTACCCCAACCCAAATTGATTGGAATGAAGATGGTGTTGGATCTGGTATGTCTTGATCAATAGAAGTAATATAAACAGCATCCATTTCCATTTTTTGCGTTGTCAATGCATCTAATTGTGTTGAAATAAGTTGAAGTGCTGAAGACGACCCTGTTGATAATACTGTCAACATTCTTGGTAGTTCATTCATATCACTTTTAATTTGTATTAATTTATCAATTGCAGCTTGTAAATCTTGAATGATTTGTGAATCTTTACTATATCCATCTAGCAAACGTTGATGAGAAATAACTGTTTCAATATCATCAATCCATCCTTGAAGGTCACTTTCTAGGGTTGGGAAGTATTCTGGAATATCCCAATCTATTCCAGGATCAGTATTATTTTTGGTTAACTTAATGACGTCCAATCCTAAATCTGAAATTTCGCTAATAGTAGCCTTCAGATAATCGATATTATTTCTAAAAACAGTTGAATCCACCTCTAGTGAAAGGTTGTCCCCTGGCGCTAGATATATTTTATAAGGATTACCATCAAGTGATGAAATTGTTACATTATGCCATTCATCAGAAAACGGAAATGCAACATGATTAACTTCTTCAAATGGGATTTCTCCATTTACATATAAAGTACGATACATCGTTCTAAAATCAGTATCCTGTTTCACTTTAAATGTCACATAATACCATCCAGCTTCACTGATATCTGGCGTCCATGTAACACGGTCACCAGCAATATTATAAGTATCAGTACCGAGTATATTTAGTTTGAGTTTTGTTAATGAGAATGGTTCTACTAAAGGATCTCTACTTACACCTCTAACAATCATACTTGAGTTTTTATATGTTGCTTCTTCTGCTTGAATTTGTTCATAATAATTTATCGGTTCATTGCTATTAAACATACTTAAATATTCGTCGTAAGACGGATAATTTATTGTTGAATATAATGATATAGTATGAAGAAGTAATTCCCCATATTCTTTTTCAAAAGAAATGGTATTATCTCCTTCCTCAAGATAGATATATAGTGCTTCATATAAATATTCTGAGTCACGTAAAATTGATTGCTGTGATTGATTAACGACTTCTTGTTCACTAGAAACATCATTCCCATATCGATCTGTAGCCAAATCAAATGTTTTCTCAGTCCATAATGTTCTTAATGTAATTTGTGATGCTTCGTAATATGGTGTAACCCCATTTACACTCATTGCAATCGTGATTGGTAAATGAGTAGTGGTTTGAGATGTATAATCAAACATTACGGCATATAATCCGCTTTGTTCAATATGAACATCAACAGTTACTATGTTGTCGTCTAACCAATCATAAGAATCAGTTTCACAGATTTGATTGACCTCCAAAATCATTTCAGTACAAGGAATAACATAGGATAGTTCTTCTATCAAAAAATCATTTTGATGCAACATCAAAAATTGTGAAAAATAACCATCTTCACTTATTATTGGTGCTGCAGATATTTGTGGGTTTGCCTTATAGGTTCTGTTGGATACCAAACTCAGCACAACAAAAAATACTACAAAAGACAAAATTACTATTCCTATTTTTTTCATAATTGTCCCCCATTAATTGGCCATTTGGAAGTCTTAAAGACTTCCAAATCACCATTAAATTTATTTTGTAGTTAGCGCTTCATCAAATGTTGATTTTGCTTGTGAATATAAATCATTTGCCTTTTGGTTTAAAGATGTCTTAATGTCGGCATATTGTACTTCACCAGCTAGTAACTGATTGATGATGTCGCCCATTTTATTATCTGCATCATATGTTCCTTGATAACGTGCATCGATATAACCCGGTAAATACTTCGGAGGTTCTACGATAAATGAACCATTTTCAATAATGGTACGTAATCCTGGGAATGCTGGGTATAATTCAAAATATGCATCCAATAAATCTGCATCATTTTGAATGGGTGCGAAGTTAACTTGAGAGATACCAGCAACAGTATTGCTTAAATGAATTCTTTCTAGGTAACCATCTTTTCCAAATCCCATCCATTTTGCCAGTTCATATGCTTCTTCTGGGTGTTCTGTATTGGATGCTACTGTAAAGAAATCGGCAACGATTGGTATACGTTTTTCGCCATTTACAACTGGTGTTCCAATGAAATCTAAATCCCATGTGTAGTCACCATCAGATATTTTTGTTTGCATCCATCCGAAATCCCATGAATAATACCATTTCGCCAAAATTGCACCATTGTCAAAATAGGCTCCAACTGGTTCTGGGAACATTGTCGAGATATCGATTCCCGAATCTTCATCATTTACAGTATCCATCAATGCTTCCCAAACGAAACTACTATCTGTTCTTAAATCACGATATAAACTGATTGATGTTTCAAATTCTGTTGAAGCTAAGTTAAAGCCATCATCACTTAATGAAAACCATCCATAATCGGGATTTAACTGTGCAGGGTACCAATGAATAATATGTTCAATTCCTTCAAGTCCCACTACTCCTTCATTTGTAGTAGAAGTATGATCAGCCGCAGCTTTTGTAAGTGCAAGGAAATCTTCCATAGTTGTTTCTAGCGTTGGTGCTGTTTGCCCCATATATTCATATAGAGAAGCGTTTACGATATAACCCGCATAAAATACTGCATTTGGTAACGCCATTACTTTACCATCGAACGTTGCTACACCTCGAATATCTTCTGAGATGTTTAAGTATTCAGCATCTGCCATTGCTACATCGGTTAAATTATAAGTCCAATCATTGATTATATATTGAGGGATATTATCTGATTGGAATACATCGGGTAATGTTTGTGTCGAGGCTCTTGCTGCTAAAAATTCATTCCAATCCATATCTCCTGTTGTTCCAGGCACTTTTGGACGCTCAACGATATCCACTTGAATGTCTGGATGTTCGGTCATAAATGCTTCTATCATAAGACGTTCCATATTTGTCTCAAGTGTATCAACACTACCTAAGTTCCAAGAAGCATAGGTAATAACAGTCTTATCATTATTATCATCACCTTTTGGCGTACATGCGAATAACGATACACTCATGAAGATAATTGAGATCATAAATACTATTTTTTTCATAGTTTCTCCTTTTCTATCTCTAAATTGAAGTCGCCACACAGTGCATAGTGTGGCAACTAATTTATTACACTATACGGATTTAATTCGTTGCTACATATGTTAAAGTTGCACTAAGAATTGTAAACGTTCCAGTTACATTAGCAGTCCCAGGTTCAGCAAAGAAAATAAGATTAGCAAATTGATCTGCTGTAATAACAACAGTAACTGGTTCAGCCCCAAATGTAACCCATGTTTCTAAAGCGCCATTATCATTTGGTTTTAATAGTACTTGTTTTCCTTCTGTACCATCAATAGTAATTGTCATTGTATTTAAACCCGCTACTTCTTCAGCGTTAAATTCAATTTTTCCATATGACCATTCTTGTCCAGCACCTTTTGTATAGTCTACAACAGTTGTATCCTCTGTAATTGTGAATGCATAGGTACCAGCATCAAATTCAACAAATGCTCCTGTAGTGAAATCCACTACGTCGCCTAAGTCAACAACTGGTGCAACATAAGAAACTGTTGTACTAATAATTTCAAATGTACCTGATACGCTAGCAGTTCCACCTTCAGCAAATAAGATAATGAATGATAAATCAGTAAGAGGAATTGTTACAGTAACTGGTTCTGTACCAAATGTAACCCATTGTTCATATGTACCGTTATCATTTGGTTTAATTAATACTTGTTTACCCTCAGTTCCATCTAATACCATAGTTAATGTATTTAATCCATTAATATCAGCAGCTTCAAAATCTAATCTCATGAAAGACCATTCTTGTCCTACACCTTTATCGTAATCAACAGTGGTAACACCATCAGCAACAACGATTGTATATACAACGTCTCCATTATCCACCCACGCGGTTGATGTATGTGTATAAGATAAGGTTGCGCTAAGAATTGTGAATGATCCTGAAACATCAGCAACACCTTGTTCTACAAAGAATATTAATTTTGAAAATTGTTCTGCATTAACAACAACAGTAATTGGTTCTGTACCAAATGTAACTACTTGTTCTAAGGCACCATCATCATTTGGTTTAAGAAGGATTTGTTTTCCTTCTGTACCATCAATAACGATTGTCATTGTATTTAAACCAGCTGCATCAGCTGCTTCAAATTCTATTTTACCAAATACCCACTCTTGTCCTACACCTTTTGTATAATCAACAACAGTTGTATCGTCTACAGTAGTAAATGTATAAGTACCTGGATCATTTTCTGCAAATGCACCAACTGTAAAATCAACAACTCTAGTTAAGTCATCAGAAACATATATTTCAGTTGTTAATACCGCTTCAATAATTTGGAATGATCCAGTTACATCCGCAACATTTGCTTCTGCAAAGATGATAATATTAGTAAATGCTTCAGCGACAACAGTAATAGTAACAGGGTCATCACCAAATGTAATAACTTCTTCTAAAGCACCATCATCGTTTGGTTTTACTAGGATTGTTTTACCTGATACACCATCAAAAGTTAATGTTAATGTATTATAACCAGTAACATCTATTGTACTAAAATCAGCTTTTAAGAATACCCATTCTTGTCCAACACCTTTGGTATAATCCACATTTGCCACACCATCTGTCATTGTTACAGCATATGTTCCAGCATCGTTTTCAGCCCAAAGATCATTGACACTCAATCCATCTTGCATAAATGTTACACTATGCACTGTGAATGTTCCACTACCAATGTTACTTCCTTGAGCAGCGAAGATTAACATCTTAGTAATAACGCTTAATTGCTCAGAAGTCATTGAAGATAAATCAACTTTAATTGTTTGTTCGGTTCCATCGAATGTAACAGCTTCTTCGATTGCTCCTGCTGTACCCTCTAATTTGAAGAGTGCAGTTTTATCAGCAACACCAGTTACCACGATTTCTATGTAGTCAAATCCTGATAAGTCGCCATCAATATATGCAAGTGCATATGTCCATTCTCCTGTTTTTGTGTATTCGAATATTGTATCTGTTCCACTAGTTGTGATGGTATAGTTCAAATCCCCACCATCATACCAATATTGAATATCAAATGTATCTCCAGTTTCATATACATTATGATCATATACTGGTGCTTCATATTCGTAATCTTTCGCGAAGAATGCTTCATGGATTACAAATTCTCCAGTTGCAACAGCACCTGCAGCCCCAAATACAAATATTTTCGTAATTGCATTTTTATCAGCCAAAGGCATTTCCGAAATATCAAGTACTAATTCTTGGATATCTTCTGTTAAGAAAATGAAATTCTCATAAGCATTATACTCATTTGGTTTCGCTATCATTTTTTGTCCATCTGTCCCTGATACTTTTAAAACGATGTAGTTGAATTCTGAAAAGTCACCTTGAACAGAACTTGTTAAAGTAGACCACTCATATCCAGCTGTTTTATCAAATGTTACATGAGTTTCATCGTCTTCATATGTTACTACATAAGTATCTTCAGCAAAGTTTTCCCATTTTGCATTGAAATCAAATGTGTCGCCTGTTCCATCATATTCGTTTACATTTTGAGGGATGTTATCAAACCCAGTCTGTACGATATAATTTGCAGCAACGTTTACAGAGAACATCAGTTCAGTAATTTTGATATCTCCTGTTGAATCCGTTTTTCCAGGTGCAGCAAAGATGATGATTTTTTCAACATCAGCTAGAAAATCGCCATCATTAATTAGGTTCCACTCATAAGAACCAGTAATCCCTGTTACATTAAGACTGATTTCTTTAGCGGTTCCATCTGAAGTTTCTAATTTAAGCATCATCGTTCCCGTTCCTTCAACAGTAACGATTAATTTTTTAAATGTAGAAAGGTCTTCAGTTGATAAGTCTTTCATCATAAATCCATAAGTAAAAGTACCTTTTGCATATGTGAAATCCAACTCATCTTCGGTATTGGTGTTAAGTGTATAAACACTATCTCCACCATCTACCCATTCACCTAATGCATTAAGTTCTGTAATTTCATCAATGTCGTCTTCCTCCGGTTTACACGCACTAAGTCCAACTACTCCTATAATTACAAGCAGCATGGTAAAAATTCTTTTAAATAATTTCATCATTTCCTCCTATTTAAGATATGTTTTTTTCTATCATCGAAACGTTTCGAACACAGCATAAATTTTTTTCAAAACTTATGTAACGACTCATTTTGTGGATATAAAAAGTCCTATGAAGTTTTGAAAAAGTAAGTTTATCGAAACGTTTAGATTAGACAATTATATTATAATGTTACTGCTTACATATTGCAACACTTTTTTTTAAAAATGAATATCCATGATAGCAATAATCACCATATAGTGTTTATTGCATAGATGTTTATGAATCTAGAATATGTTTTCTATGTGTGATGTTATTGTTTAAGTCCCTATATAATCATCTTTACATCATTGGTCTACACTACTATTTTGAGTATAATAAGGAATGATAGAATCCAAAGTCATTGGCAATATTATTGCAAATAGCTAAATATAATTGCATACTTCTGTTATATTGTTAGTAGATTAATCAAAAGGTAGTTGATATTATGAACGACATTTTTCATTACTCAATAGAAATATTAGAACAAAGATTTATCGCAAAAGGTTTTAAAAAGTATAATGCCAAACAAGTGTTTGATTGGGTATATGTAAAGAAAGTAACGAGTTTTGCAGAAATGACAAACCTATCAAAAAAACTAAGAGCGTATTTAGAAGAATATTATACTTTTGGTTCTTTAACAGTAGATACAAGACAAGTATCAAGTGATGGAACCGAAAAGTTTTTATTTAAACTTAGTGATGGTAACTTAATTGAAACAGTCTTAATGCGTCATAGTTATGGAAATAGTGTCTGTGTTACTACTCAATTAGGGTGTAATATAGGATGCTCTTTTTGTGCGTCTGGTTTACAAACAAAAAAACGAGATTTAGAAACTGAAGAAATTGTTCTACAAATTTTAGAAATTGAGAAATTAACAAATGAAAGAGTTAGTCATATTGTTGTAATGGGTATTGGAGAACCTTTTGATAATTATTACAACACGATGAAGTTCATCGATATCATAAATCACCCCGATGGACTTGCAATTGGCGCAAGACATATTACAATATCAACAAGTGGTATTGTTCCTCAAATAAAGGAATTTGCCGATCGAGATAAACAAGTAAATCTCGCCATAAGTCTCCATGCACCAAACGATGAAATCAGAACAAAAATAATGAAAATCAACATCGCTTATAACATTCAAGAAGTTATTGATGCAGCAAAATACTACGTTGAGAAAACCAATAGAAGAA
This sequence comes from Xianfuyuplasma sp., assembly GCA_041555275.1. Classification (GTDB taxonomy): domain Bacteria; phylum Bacillota_I; class Bacilli_A; order Izemoplasmatales; family Izemoplasmataceae; genus Xianfuyuplasma. The sequence continues at coordinate 11,867 of JBFFKS010000003.1, forward strand.
TCACTTTCGAATATATCTTACTGGAAAACGTAAATGATGAAGTAACACACGCTAATGAACTAAGTGATTTAATAAGAGGAATCAACTGCCACGTCAATTTGATACGATATAACAGTGTTGCAGAGTTTTACTATAAGGGTTCTAGAGAAGATAGAGCATCTGCCTTTCACCAGCAATTAATTAAAAGAGGAATCAATGCAACCTTAAGAAAAGAACAAGGTAGCGATATTGACGCAGCTTGTGGCCAATTAAGAAGTAAAAAAATAAACTAAGAGACATTTATCTTGTTTATTTTTTTCATCTAACCCTTTTACTCATTTATTGAATTTGATACATTTGGTGATATCTACCAGTTTACGATATAATACAAATAGGAGTTGATAGTATGCCATTATTTGAAACAGTGAAATACAAAACCATAAAAAAGGAAACAAAAAATATTGAATTACGGGAATACTCGACATTTTATCTTGCCAACACGACCGTTGTTCTAGATAATAATTATAGCAATGGCTTTAACCAAGTTTTCAACTATATAAGTGGAGAGAACGAATCTAAAGAAAAAATAAGTATGACAACCCCTGTTATCTCAACATCCACAGAGAAAACATTAACAACAGGATTTGTAATCCCATCAAAATTTTCCGACAATGCCCCAGCACCTTCAAATAAAAATGTACAGATAACAAAAATTGAAAAAGGATTGTTTCTAAGTATTCGCTTTAGAGGAAAGTGGACAACAAGTAATTTTGATAAATATGATTCGATTCTTAAATCATTCATCGATTCAAATAACTATAAATCTTTATCAAGTAGATATATTCTGAGATATCAACCACCATTTGTCCCTAGTGTTTTCCGAAGAAATGAAATCATATATCGTGTAGAGGAAACAAGTTGAAACCATACCTTATAATATAGTAAGGTATGGTTTTTATATTACTATCGTTAAAATCGTTTACCGAAGTATAACTGGATTGAAATTTTTATAAATATGATATAATAAGTTACGAATAAAGATCGAGGTGTATATAATGTTAAAACTAAAAAATATAACAAAAGACTATAAGGTAGCAGATACTACTTTTAGAGCATTAAACGAAGTAAATTTAACGTTTAGAAAAGGCGAATTTGTAGCAATACTAGGTCCGTCTGGTTGTGGGAAAACAACCACCTTAAACATTATTGGTGGTCTTGATAGATACACCGAAGGAGATCTCATTATAAACGGGACCTCTACTAAAGACTTTAAGGAAAGAGATTGGGATGCATATCGGAATCATTCAATTGGTTTTGTCTTTCAAAGTTATAATTTAATTAACCATTTATCTGTTTTAGATAATGTAGAATTAGGAATGACTTTATCAGGTGTCTCTCTTGTTGATCGTAAAAAAAGAGCACTGAGTGTATTAGAACGTGTTGGACTAAAAACTCAAGTAAATAAACGACCAACAAAATTATCAGGCGGTGAAAAACAACGTGTAGCAATCGCAAGAGCACTTGTGAATGACCCTGATATTATTTTAGCGGATGAACCAACTGGTGCGTTAGATAGTAAAACAGCACATGAAATCTTAGATTTAATTCGAGAAATCAGTAATGAAAAACTAGTTATTATGGTTACCCATGCAAAAATGTATGCTGATGAATATGCATCGAGAATCGTTGAGTTAAAAGATGGAGAAGTCATTAATGATACTTCTACTAAAACGAGTCTTATCGAGGAAGACAAAGGATATCATCCAAAGCGTACTGCAATGAGTTTCTTAACCGCTCTTAAATTATCATTCAATAATCTAAGAACCAAAAAATTTAGAACAATCATTACTGCACTTGCTTCAAGTGTAGGAATTATTGGTGTCGGGCTTGTTTTATCAATTAGTAACGGCTTCCGAGCACAAATCGAGGAAATTGAGTCTAGTCAACTGGTTGGGTTACCAATACTAATTGGACGAGATCAAATGGAAATCGGATTTGATAGAGCTGGTGCTACGACGTATGTTCCAGAAGATTATGAAGAAAATGAAATCGTCGTTTATGATCCAGATATGGATATTCATGAGAACTTATTTACATCTGATTTTTTAAATCATCTAAAAGATCTAGATGATGATATTTATACAAATATCCACTATGAGTACGGTTATGTTCCAACGTTGTTGGTAGACAAAACAGGAGAAGCTGAAATTGTTCAATCACGAGATTTGTCTTTTAGTAGTTTTATTGTACCGACGGATCAAATACCTAACTATTACAACTTAAAAGCAGGAGCATTTCCAACCTCAGCCTATGAGATAGTTTTACTTGTTGATGATTGGAATGTTGTCAATACTGACATCATAGAATCTTTAGGTTTTGATGTAACAGAAACATTATATTTTAGTGATGTTATTGGTGCGACTTTATATGTTGGATTAAATGATACACTCTATATCGAGCAAGGTGATTTCTTCCTTCCAAATTATGCAAATCTAGATGATGTTATTGCCAATGGAATAACATTAACAATAGTGGGAATCATCGAAGCCCAAGAAGATGCACTAGAATACAATGGTAGTGGAATAAAGTACTTATATGATTTAAAGACAGATTTACTTACCAGCAATGTATCCTCAGATATTTGTCTTGCTCAAACCAGTTCTTCTACTTCGGTTTTTGATTTATCCACTTTGACAGAGGCTGAAAAAGAAAACATACTATCATTTATTGGTTGTAATAACGAGGATCCATTCTTAATTCAAATTTATACCGATAGTGTTGAAAATAAGGAATTAATAAAAGACCACATCCAAGAATTTAACATCGATAAAGATATTGATGCCAAAATCTTCGAAACTGATTTGGCAGAAGCAATCGGTGATACCCTTGGTACATTAATCACTTCTATTAGTGTTGTATTAACTGCCTTTGCCTCAATATCACTCGTCGTTTCAAGCGTAATGATTGGAGTAATCATCTATATCAGTGTATTAGAACGAACAAAAGAAATTGGTATTATCCGTTCACTAGGTGGACGTAAAAAAGATATAAGTAGAGTCTTCAACGCAGAAAGTGTTCTAATCGGTATGTTCTCTGGACTAATAGGTATCTTCATAACCTTTATCCTCACATTCCCAATTAATGCACTTGCGGTAACCTACGATGATAGTTTAGCAAATGTAGCAAAAGTAAATATCTTACATCTTGTTTTACTTGTTCTTGCTTCAACGATCTTAACATTTATTGGTGGATTTATTCCAGCAAGAATCGCTTCAAACAAAGACCCTGTTGAAGCCTTAAGAGTAGAGTAAAACATCATTTAATAAACAATAAAAAAAAGATAGTAGATTCGTTCTACTATTTTTTTTTACGATTGCTTCTACTTCTCAAATCTCACATTTGATATTCGTCATATATCGACGCAAACAATTCTATAAATCTTGTAAAATAACGTTTATAATGTTATATATTATATGTAACATTATGATAATTATTTTACTTAAATATAATAATACAGTGTCTGAGGTAATTAAAATGAAAGACAAAGCAAATAAATGGTATAAATTAGACAACTCAGGGAAAATATTTCCCAATGTATATTCAAAAAGAGAATCTCATACATTCAGAATTCAAGCTTCTTTGACAGAAGTAGTTAATCCTGAAATTTTGCAGGTTGCAATTAATCAAATACTTGAGAGATTCCCAATGTTCAAAGTTCGCTTAAAAAGAGGACTTTTCTGGCTTTATTTCGATAACAATGATAGACCTTTTGTTATTTCTGAGATGTCTTATAAACTATGTTCTAAAATGGACTTTCATCACAACAATAACTATTTATTCAAGGTGTTGTATCGTAATAACGTGATTGCAATAGAAATGTTTCATGCGTTAGCTGATGGCAAAGGAGCAGTTGATTTTTTAGAATCTTTAATTTTCCAGTATTTAAAATTGAAAGGTTACTCTGTTACCCCTGACAATATGATCAAAACAATAGCTGAGTTACCAACAAATGAAGAATATGAGGATGCTAATAAAATATATTTTGATAAACAAAATAGAAAGAGAATTAAAGAAGACAAAGCATATCGAATACAAGGTACTTTTTTACCTAATGATAATACTGGTTTAATTAGTGGTATCTTAAATACTCAAGATTTTTTAAACCTTTGTCGAACAAAAGGAGTTTCTGTAACTCAATATATTGTTGCATTAGCAATGTATTCTATCTATGTAACGCAAATTAGATATCGAACTCATTTGAAAAGTCATAATAACCCTGTCAAGGTTTCAATACCTGTTAATTTACGTAACTATTTTCCATCTAAAACATTGCGGAATTTTAGTAATGTTATTAAGACTAATTTAGTTATGGCAGCAGATAATATTGAATTTGATTATGTTTTAAATACTGTAAAAGAAAACTTTAAGGAAAAATTAGTAAAAGAGGAGCTCATTAGGAAAATAAGTGAAAATGTCGCTTATGAAAAAATCCTTCTTCTTCGTCTTACACCTATGATACTTAAAAAATATATTTTAAAGGCAGGATATCAATTTCTTGGTAGTAAATTAAATACGATGTCAATCAGTAACATAGGTAGAATCACACTCCCAGAATCTTTAAAACCTTATGTAAAAGACTTTAGTGTTGCGATGGGAGCAGGAAGTAATAGTAAAGTTAACTGTGCTATTATATCTTATGATGATCGAATCGCGATCACATTTACTAGTTCAATAATTGAAACCCATATTCAAAAAGAATTCTTTAGACATTTTACTGATTTAGGAATTGATGTGACTATAGAAAGTAATTATATGGAGAGATTATTATGAAAACATGTGATAAATGTAAAATAACAATTAATACTACTTTTGAGTATTGTCCACTTTGTCATCAATCCCTAAAAGGTGATGTAGAAAAAGACTTTATAGAAATATACCCCAAAACACAAAAGGCTATTAGAGAAATCTTACCAATCACAAAAAAAATTATCTTCTTTACAACATTTTTTGTAATTCTTGTATTAATTATGACAAATTTATTCGTTCACGATGACTCAATGTGGTCCTTATTGCCAATCGTCTCTATTGTTTGGTTTTGGTTGCTAATACGATTTGGTGTACTATCAAGAAATACTGTTGCTTTTAAAATGGCTGGAATAACTGTAATATTGATTTTACTAATCATCTTTATCAATTTAAATAAATTTAGTGAAGATCTATGGTCGATTAATTATGCAATGCCAGCTCTATTAACAGCATGTAATTTAGCAATATTTACAGTTATGTGGATTAGAAGATTGAATTATCGAGAGTACTTATTCCACTTACTAATGGTGTTTATATTATCAATAATTCCTTTGATTTTATATTTCTTCAATATTATAGAATCCGCATTACCTTCAATTTTAACTTTTGGTATATCTTCAATCACTCTTTTATTTGTTTTGATTTTTTACCCAAAATCAATCAAAGAAGAGATAAAGAAAACATTCCATATATAAAATATAAAATCCTTATACAGGGTTTTTTATTTTTACCGGATTTCAGATTAGATTCCCCTGATTTTTGTGTTCATATTTTACAATCTGTAACGTTTTTAATATCATTGAACAGATGGATTTTTAATATGTAAGACTAAAGGCCTTGATTAAGATAATATTTATATATATAATCATAGTTAATGGATGTGAAAAATATGAATAATAAAAGCACAGAATTACTAGGTAAAACAAATGTAAAAAAAGCACTTATTACACTTAGCATTCCTGCAACAATAGGAATGCTTGTTAATGCAACATATAATCTTGTAGATAGTTTATTTGTTGGATGGGGTGCAGGAGAAATCGCAATTGGCGCTTTAACATTATCGTTCCCAATTCAAATGATTGTCATGGCATTCGCATTGATGATTGGTATTGGTGGTGCCAGTGTATTTAGTAGAGCTTATGGTAGAAATGACAAAGAGGCTATGGATGAAACTGTAAATACAGCAATACGGGTTGGGATTGTTTTAGCACTTCTAACTAGTGTACTTGGTCTCATTTTTATCGATGATCTTTTAAAATTCTTTGGGGCAACTTCTGACAATTTGGGATTTGCCAAAGATTACTTAAATATTATTCTAATTGGTGTTGTTTTTCAAACAATATCAATGATATTAAATAATTTCACAAGAGCTGAAGGCCGTGCAAAAACGGCAATGGTTGCTATGGTAATTGGAACCGGATTAAATATTATACTAGACCCGATTTTTATATTTGATTGGGGATTGGGATTAGGTGTAAAAGGGGCAGCTACTGCAACTGTGTTGTCACAATTTGCATCATTTAGTTTTATTACTTATCAAGCATTTAGCAAAAACTCGATATTACATATTAGACTCACAAGATTCTTTGAAATAAATATTGTTGCCTTAAAAGATATTGTCAAGATTGGATTACCAACATTTGTTAGAAATGCTGTCGGAGCATTCTTAACGATATTTATTTTAAAACTTATCGATTATTATACGCTCGATGTCGATCAAAGTATTTATATCGCAATGTATGGTGTTATCAATCGAGTACTCATATTTATTTATATGCCTGGGTTCGGTCTTGTTCAAGGACTTGCACCACTCGCAGGATATAATTATGGTGCTAAAAACTGGACAAGACTTGTTGATGTTATAAAATTCGCACTTGGATTATTAACAATTTACTTTGTCGGTGGATTCATATTTATTCAACTTGGAGCTGGTTTAATCTTCGATATATTTAGCGAGTCAAATGATATCTTCTTTATCGAAACTGGAAGCCTTATTTTTAGAACTATAGGTGCAGGACTTATATTTATTGCTTTCCAAATAATTGCCGGTTCTGTTTATCAATCATTTGGATATGCGAAAAGAGCATTGTTTATAAGTTTATCAAGACAATTTATCTTCTTCATACCACTAGCGATAATCTTGACATATTTTTATGATTTAGCTGGATTATGGTACACATTTGCTGCTGCCGATCTTGTTAGTGGGATTATTGGAATTTACATGATTAAACATGAACTAAATGATTTACGAAATCGAGCAAAAGCTCAAATAGCATTAGCTACCACCTAACATATAAAACACTTCAAATTTGAAGTGTTTTTTTATTGTACACCTATAATTAAACGTCCGTGTGATATAATTTGAATAGGAGTGATAATAATGAAAAGAAAAATAATCTTAGACTGTGATCCTGGACATGATGATGCAGTAGCAATTATGCTTGTCGGAAAAAACCCGATGTTTGAGTTGTTGGGAATAACCGTAGAATCAGGAAACCAGACATTAGCAAAAACAGGACGTAACGCCTTAAATCTTTGTCAGTATTTGAAGATTGATGTCCCTGTGTGCCTGGGTGCTTCTAACCCAATAATAAAGGATGTTGAAATATGTGATGCAATCCATGGGGAATCTGGTCTAGATGGTTTTGATTTTCCTGATTTAGAAATCGGATACGATCCAAGACATGCTGTTAAATTTATAACAGAAACTATTTTAAAAAGTAACGAAAAAGTAACAATGGTAACTACCGGACCAATGACAAACCTCGCACTTGCTATAAGATTAGAACCAAGAATTTTAGACAATATTGAAGAAATTGTCTTAATGGGTGGGTCTTATAATAATGGAAATGTTACGCCAGCCGCTGAATTTAATATCTACTGTGATCCTGAAGCTGCACATATTGTCTTTCGTTCTGGAGTAAAGGTAACAATGGTAGGATTGGATGTAACAAGAAAAGTACTTGTATTGCCAGAGATTGTTGAACGGATGGCAAAAATAGATAATGATTGTTCAAGATTATTTACCAAACTGATGATTGTTTTTAATGAAAATCAAAAAAGAGTATTCGGATTTGAAGGAGCACCACTCCATGATCCCGTTACGATAGCTTATTTAATTGATCCAACACTACTAGAAATTGATTTTGTACATTGTGAAATTGACATTTCACATGGCTCAAGTTACGGAAGAACTAATTGCGATATTTTTGGCTATCTGAATTTAAACAAAAATACATATGTTGCCAAAGATATTGATGTGAATAAGTTTTGGGATATCATCGAGGAATCACTAAAAATGTATTAATCGATTGGAGGGAATAAGATGAGTATCGTAGTTATTGGAAGTATTAATATTGATTTGGTAACAGAAGCCAAAAAATTTCCTGAAAAAGGTGAAACCATTATTGGAAATAGTTTCCATTCATTTTTTGGAGGAAAAGGAGCTAATCAAGCAGTTTGTGCAGCTAGACTAGGATCAAATGTTCAGTTCATCGGTTGTGTTGGAAACGATATAAATGGCGATGAAGCAATTACCAATCTATTTGATAATTACGTTGATGTTAATGCGATTAAAAAAATAGAAGGTGTCTCTACAGGAATTGCTCAAATTACGATTGCTGAAGATGATAATTCAATAATTATCATCAAGGGGGCCAATGATCAGTTAAGTACAAATATTATTGATGAAAATGTAGATATAATACTAAAAGCCGAACTGGTTTTATTACAACTAGAAATCCCACTAGAAACAGTGGAATATGTAATAGATCTATGTCATAAAAACGGAGTTAAAACAGTGTTAAATCCTGCACCAGCTCAAAAACTATCAAATAAAATACTGGAAAAAGTTACCTATATTACCCCAAACGAAACTGAATATAACTTCTTGTATCCTGAAAAGTATACGGAAGGTTTAAAAAAATACCCCAATAAATTAATTATAACAAAAGGAGTGCAAGGTGTTGATTATTATGATGGTGAAGAGATTGTGACTATTAAAGCACATAAAGTAGATGTTATTGATACGACTGGTGCTGGAGATTCATTTAATGCCGCATTTTGCGTCGGAATCGTCAATAAGATGTCACTATCTGATGCGATATCATTCGGGAATAAAGTTGCTTCTTATTCTATTCAAAAACTGGGAGCACAGACTTCGATGCCGTACTTAAGCGAAATAGAATAGTATACAAAAAACATAATAAAAAGGACTCTATTTAAATAAATAGTGTCCTTTTTATTTTAATTTCATTGATTGTGGATTTTTATGGAATAATTATCTTTCTAACTTCTTCCCAGGTATCAGAATCTATTTCACTGTTTAAATCATTATTTAAGGTCTCATTGAAGAAATCGGTCATCATACTTTTTAGTATTGAAGTAAGGTACTCACTTTCAACTTCTCCAGTAAATCCAATTAGTTTTGTAAGTGGTGAATACATATACACCATGGCAAAATCATAATGTGTTGTGCCATCTATTTGATAAAAATCTGACGGATATGTGCTATTTTCAATAAGCTCATAAAGACTTTCATTATTATACCCTATTTCCCACGCACCGCTTCTTATAAATAGCGATGGGATTGTTAGTCCTTTATCTATTTCATTAGCATCAATTGGTTCAACCCATGCATCAAGTCCAAGAACAGATTTTATTCGATTATCATTTAGCGCTACCGCTACAGATCCTCCTCCACCAGTGGAGTGTCCAATAAGACCAATATTGTTCAAATCAAGCTTTTCATCATATTGTGATTGATGAAAAGGATCATTTAAATATTCCAAATAATTAATAGTAGTAGTTATATCCCCTGCATAAGTATTCACTAGTTGATTCGCATACTCTAAGAAATCAGGTGTTGTCTCTCTTTCTGGCAAGGCATCTAGGTTGAGGTAAGCAATATCATCGTCACTAAATACAGTAGCAACAGAACCATATGTATGATCAATTCCTACTACAACGAATCCCTGACTTGCTAATTCTTCTGCAAAGTCTGAATGGAGGTTACGAAATCCTCTCCATCCATGAGATATAATAATTACCGGATATTTATCAAGTACACTACTTATTGGTGCATCAATATAGGAGTTTGACATGATGTCTACGGCATGGTCTAAAACAAAGATAGGTAACCCTGTATCTTTACTTAAGGATCTAGCAACAACCACCCCATCTTCTAACCATGGTGCTCTTTCATATCCCTCAATAGTTTCTGCAGGATACCATATTTGAATCTTGATTTTTCTAAATTCACTACTATCCCCACTATACAGTTCATCTCTATTTTTGTCTTCAATAACATATGATGAGGTTCCTATCAAATATTCACCGTTTGGTGTTGGCATCTCATATATCGGAAATACAAAAGCGGATGCGATAGAAATTACAATAAAAGATGTCATAACCGTGATTATACTTCTTCTTACAAAGTTCTTAAAAACAATATTCACAATAAGCTTAAGGTAAACCATAATTCCCAAAAACAGAACAACAAAGTATAGGGTAAATAATTGCCACCTTGAACCATCAACAATGATATGTAGTGTTAAAAATAATACTGATAGGCTTAACAAAGAAACCACGTATGGTTTCTTTGTTGTTCTATTACTAATAAACATCCACATCAATCCCATTGATAGGATAAAAATAAAGACTTCAAATATATGCATACTCAATTGCTCCTTTTTAATATCATTCTATAAATAATTGTACCATATAACTGGATATTTTATGAGTTGGGTACTTCTTTGAAACAAAGCGCCTATTTTAAATTTCATATATATCAAAATAAAAGAGGTGAAATTCACCTCTTCTCTTAATCTTCTGCAGGAATGAAGTTACCATCCTCATCGTTATAGAACCACAAATATGCATTAGGAAAACGTGCTCTCCATGCTGCTTCATTGTGTCCCTGATTTTCTTCAATCAATGTAGTTATATTCGCAGCAGGTAATCCTGCATCATAAAGTTCATTGGCGATCATTTCTACAAACCTTGTAAAATCACCTTCTAATTCCCCACCATCTATATATACTTTGGGAAGGTTGTCTCCGGTGAAATCAAGTGAATCAATAAAGGTGTGCCTACCTGCCTCTGTAGCTACTTGAAAGGCTGGTGAAAATATACCAATACTACCAAATACATCCATGTGTTTTAATCCCACATAGAAGCTAATAAGACCACCCATAGAACTACCTGCGATAGACGTATTTTCTCTATCTGTCAGTGTGTTATAGTTTTCATCTATATAAGGTTTTAGTGTTAAAACAATAAAATCTCCATAACGTTCTCCATAGGTTTCGTTTGAAGGAAACTGATTTAAATACTCCGGATCAAAACCTAATCCTGGCCCATCCCATTCTGGTGTATATGTGTTTTGTCTATATGCACCACTATTGTCGATACCAACTACAATAGCTCCAGAATGTATGCTTCTAGCAATAAAATCCTCAATTGTTTCATCTATACCCCATTCACCAGCATAAGAGGTCGCTGTATCAAAACAGTTTTGCCCGTCATGCATATAAATTACTGGATATCTTGTTGTTTCATCATCAGGATCGTAGGTTGATGGTGTCCAAATTCTGATTGTTGTATCATGAATGTCGATTTGTGGTATTACAAAATTCGTTAAAATCTCTAGATTTCCTACTACTGTAGAATTAGGACCCCCTGTATCGCTTGCAAAATTACCAATGATATCATCAATCACAATGATTTCCCCCTTACTACCGGTTGCTGTTCTATTTCCAATTTCCATACCTGCTTCGCTTTTTTCAACCATCGTCCAAACACTTGAATTTTCTGGGTCTTGCACTGTCCATTTGTATTCAATAACAGCTGGAATTGTTGTAAGTTCAAGAATTAGCTGATAGGTAATATCATCGATTTTGGTGGCAAAATAATCAATGTTCGAGGGATCCCATCCGTTTAGATTAGAGCCCATTGATATGTTTTGATCCTCTTCGATTGCATAAGGCAAAGTAATATTGAAAGTGATAATCAACGCATTTTCATTGGCTTGTTGTAGTTCTTCAATTAACACATTATAGTACTTCACCTTTGTAAAATCATCTAGCGTTATTGTTGCAGTTAATATAATATTATTATCAAAATTACTTCTAGTAATTGTTACATTGCCATTGTTAATGACAAGAAAGTTTTCATCTGATGATTCCCATGATATCGTCGCTCCATCTTGTGTAGTAGGTAACAGGAAATCTTCGGTAACAGATGCTGGAACTTCAATACTAAAATCATCTAAAGGATTATTTGCTTCTCCTGCTAGAACTGTAATTGTAAAGGAATGCGAAAAAGCTGTTTCCTTATAAACATAAGATGCTGTAAGTGTCACTATTTGTTCACTCTGTCCCAGTATTACAAGTGCGGTACCTGTCTCATCAATGACAATATAATCCTCATTATCAGATGTCCAGTTTATCGCTATCCCACCAAATGAAATTATCAAATCAAAATCCTCATTAACTTCAGTTGGCATTAAAAAGTTTTCCGCTTCATATGGATTTTCAACGATTTCATCCTCATTTTTAGGTTCACAAGCAGTCATAATAAGACCAATCATTACTACTAAAATAAATATTATTTTCCTCATAATTCCCTCCATTTTAATTCAAATATAATTATTAAATTAAACTTTAAAAATCCAAATCTTTTAGAATCTTAATTTCTCTATCTACTCCAATGCCATATACACTTATATAACCTGAAGTCTTTAAATCTTTAATAAATCCTCTTATTCTACTTTCTTGATTTCCGTTGCCAAATACAGCTTTACTGATATCTGTATTTTTGGGATTGCGAAAAGATGAACCAGATTTTTTTATCTGCTTTTGAATGTATTGATATGTCTTTACTACAAGATCACGATAACCACCAACTACATTTTCGTCTCGTTGTTTTCGTAATTTTTCTATGTTTTCTTCAATATACTTTTTACCCATATTATCCTCTTTTATTTTTGACTTTAACTTCTTATACACTTCAGAATATTTTAAGGTTCTCAAATGTTATACTTAATACCTAATCCAATTATACAATAACATATTAAGATAATATAATCACAATATTTATTTCAAAACACAATATAGTATTTTTTTA
>JBFFKS010000004.1:0-22635 GCA_041555275.1 Xianfuyuplasma sp.
AAATAAATAAAAATTACATTGATATTTAAAATTTAGTTTGTTATAATAAACCGGTATTTCACGTATAATAGCTTTGATAAGGAAAGCGAGTCTCTACCCTGAACCGTAAATTTAGGACTACGTGCAGATAAAACCATATTAAATATGGGTTTCTTTGTGCATATCCTTTATATGCGAAGAAACCCATTTTTTATATATTTAAGGAGGAAATTTTATGTCTGATTTAAACGGAAAATTGCTAAATGAAGGTCTAACTTTTGATGATGTTTTACTGGTTCCACAAGCATCAGAAGTTTTACCAAATGAAGTAAATTTAGAAACGTATTTAACAAAAAATATTAAACTAAATATACCTATTGTTTCAGCAGCTATGGATACAGTTACAGAAGCGAAACTTGCCATTGCGTTAGCAAGACAAGGTGGACTAGGATTTATCCATAAAAATATGTCAATCGAAGACCAAGCAAAACAAGTTGATTATGTAAAACGTTCTGAAAGTGGAATGATTCTTAATCCAATCACGTTGCAAAAAGAGAATACTCTTGAACAAGCAGAAGATATTTTGTCAAAATATAAGATTTCAGGATTACCTGTTGTTACAAAGGATAATGTACTAGTAGGTATTATTACAAACCGTGATTTAAAATACCGTACGCTTGATGATACTCCTGTTGTCGATGTTATGACCAAAGATAATTTAATTACCGCTCCAGTTGGTACCAGTTTAGAAGAAGCGAAAAAAATCCTTTCAGAGAATCGTATCGAAAAATTACCAATTGTTGATAAAGACTACAAATTAAAAGGATTAATAACTATTAAAGATATCGATAACGTTATTAATTATCCATATGCTTGTAAAGATTCAAAAGGACGTTTACGCTGCGGTGCAGCTGTAGGAGTAGGGGCAGATACACTCGACAGAGTAGAAGCATTGGTTAAAGTCGGAGTAGATGTTGTAACTGTAGATAGTGCCCACGGACATTCAGAAGGTGTTATTAATACCGTTAAAGAAATAAGAAGAAGATTCCCTAAACTAGATATCGTTGCTGGAAACATTGTGACTAGAGCTGCTGCGAAAGAATTAATTGAAGCAGGGGCAAATACGATAAAAGTAGGGGTAGGACCAGGATCCATTTGTACTACTAGAGTTATTGCTGGGGTAGGTGTTCCTCAAGTGAGTGCTGTAAATGATGTATTTGATTACGTAAAAGATATGGATGTTTGTGTCATTGCTGACGGTGGTATTAAATATTCCGGAGATATCGTAAAAGCAATCGCCGCAGGAGCGAACTGTGTTATGTTAGGTTCTTTACTAGCGGGAGTAAAAGAGTCTCCAGGGGAAGAATTAGTCTTTCAAGGAAGAAGATTTAAAACATACGTTGGTATGGGATCATTAGCCGCAATGAAACGTGGTTCAAGTGATCGTTATTTCCAAAAAGGAAATGGAGAAGCAAAAAAACTAGTTCCTGAAGGTATTGAAGGACGAGTACCTTACAAAGGAGAACTCGCAGACACTGTATATCAACTATGTGGTGGATTACGATCAGGAATGGGTTATTGTGGAACAAAAACAATAAATGATTTGATGAAGAACGGTAAGTTCGTTAAAATAACTGGTGCAGGATTAAAAGAATCACATCCTCATGATGTTCACATCACGAAAGAAGCACCAAACTATACTAAATAATTAGCGTATAACTGCTTTAATAAGGTAAGCAAGTCTCTACTCTAGACCGTAAATTCTAGAACTACGCGAAGAAATTATCATTTAAAAAATGAGATTTTTCTTTGTGAATAATCTCATTTTTATATTTTTATAGGAGGAATCAAAATGAAAAAAATTGCAATTATTATGGGTTCGAAAAGTGATTGGCCAATAATGAAGGAAGCTTGTTTATTATTAGAAAAACTAGAGGTTCCATATTCAAGAGATGTTGTAAGTGCACATCGCACACCAGAACATTTATTTGATTATGCAAAAAAAGCGGAGGAACGTGGACGAAAAATCATTATTGCTGGTGCAGGGGGAGCAGCTCATCTACCAGGTATGATTGCATCTCTTACTCATTTACCTGTAATTGGTGTACCAATTAAAACATCAAAACTTAGTGGACTAGATTCAATGTTATCAATTGTTCAAATGCCACCAGGAATTCCTGTTGGAACAATGGCGATAAATGGTGCGAAAAATGCTGCATTATATGCACTTGCTATTCTTGCAACACATGATGAAGAAATTGCAGAAAAACTAAAAGCATATAGAAACAATCAAACAGAATCAGTAATGAATGATAGAAAGTTAGTTATCTAATGGTTATTGGAATTTTTGGAGGAGGACAACTCGGAATGATGATGGCACAAGAAGCCATTAATCTAGGTCATCAAGTCATCGGATTAGATCCTAATCCAAAATGTCCCCTTAGTTACTATGCAACTGAAATGATAACTGCACAATACTCTGACAAAAAAGCTTTCGAGGAACTTGTTAAAAAGACAGATGTCATAACGTATGAGTTTGAGAATGTAGATTTAAATTTTGTAAAAGAATATGAGTATATGATTCCTCAAAAAAAAGAAGCCTTACTTAAATCTAAAAATAGAATAATTGAAAAAGAATATGCAAAAAATCTTGGCATTCCCACACCAAGTTTCACAAAGTATTCTTCAAAAAAAGAAATTCAAATTCCATCTGTAATCAAGACCACAACCGGCGGGTATGATGGAAAAGGACAATTCTATATAAGGTCTAAACACGACATTGACCATTTAGAATTATCAATTGAAAATGAGTATATAATTGAAGCGTTTTTATCGTTTGATAATGAGATTAGTGTTGTTGCTACAAGAGATCAGTTTGGAAATATCGCTACATATCCAATTCCAATTAATACACATAGAAATGGTATCCTATTCACTTCAGAAATATATAATCAATTTAACGTAGAAATTATTGAAAAAGCCAAAACTTATTCAACAAAACTAATTAACGAGTTGGATTATGTAGGAACGCTTGCTATCGAGTATTTTATTATCGGAAATAATGTGGTTTTTAATGAATTCGCACCACGTCCACATAACTCTGGACACTATACGATAGAAGGTGCTTCCATCTCACAATTTAAAAACCACATATTGGCAATTACTGGAGAAAAAGTAATAGATCCAAAACTACTTCAACCAACCATTATGATTAATGTATTGGGGCAAGATATGGCTTTTATTGATAGAGCAAACGAATTAGAAGAAACATATATACATATGTATAATAAAGATATCGCAAAAACAGACAGAAAAATGGGACACATCACAATCCTAGGAAATAGTGTACAGGAAGTAAAAGAGAAATTATCTTTTATTACAAAGGAGTCATTATGAATAAACGAATTTTTATCGAGAGAAAAAAAGGGTTTGATATAGATAAGAGAGAATTATATGAAGATTTACATCATAATTTTAATATCTCCCTACCCTCTTTACGTTATGTTTTAATCTATGATATCTTTGGGATAGATGACAAACTTTTGGAAACATCGGTGAATGAAATATTTACAGAGAAGAATAGAGATTTCTTCACATATGAATTGCCAAAATCCAAAAATGTCATCGCGATTGAATTTCTCCCAGGACAATTTGACCAACGTGCTGATTCAGCAGAACAATGTATCAAATTAATCCAACCTGAATCAAAACCTATCGTAAAAAGTGGAACCGCGATTCTTTTTGATGAAGATATATCAAACGATCAATTAGTAAACCTAAAAAAATATTTAATAAACGCAGTTGAGTCTCGTGAAAAAAATCTGAATATTCTAGAATTACCTAAACCTAAATTACCAAATAAGGTACCAGTAATTACTGGTTTTATTAATGCATCAAATAAGAAACTAAAAGCACTCCATAAAGCATATGGATTAGCGATGAGCCTAGAAGATCTTATTTTTATTCAGAAATATTTTGAAACAGACGAAAAAAGAGATCCTTCAGAAACTGAGTTAAAAGTCCTAGATACCTATTGGAGCGATCACTGTCGTCATACTACCTTTGAAACAGAAATTAAAGATGTAACTTTTACGAAAGATGAATTAGGTAAAGAAATAGAAGAAGCATTCAATGACTATATTCAGACAAGAAAAGAACTAAATAGAGATTATAAACCAGTTACATTAATGGACATCGCAACAATAAATACAAAATATGAACTATCTAGAAACAATTTAAACGATTTAGAAATTAGTGAAGAAGTAAATGCTGCAAGCATCTACATCGATGTTGATGTAGATGGGATAAAAGAAAAGTGGTTGTTGATGTTTAAAAATGAAACGCATAATCATCCAACTGAAATTGCGCCATTTGGTGGTGCATCTACATGTATCGGTGGTGCAATTCGTGATCCACTAAGTGGACGTAGTTATGTTTACTCAGCAATGAGAGTAACAGGAGCTGCTGATATTACAGAACCAATTGATCAAACCATTCCTGGTAAACTACCACAAAGAGTCATTTCAAAAGGAGCTGCACACGGTTATTCTTCTTATGGGAACCAAATTGGACTTGCAACGACTTTTGTTGATGAAATATATCATCATGGCTATAAAGCCAAAAGAATGGAAATAGGGGCAGTTATTGGTGCTGTGAAGGCAGACCATATTAAACGAGAAACTCCTCAACCAGGTGATATTATTTTGCTTTTAGGAGGCAAAACCGGTAGAGATGGTATTGGTGGTGCAACAGGTTCTTCAAAAGAACACACGGTAGACTCAATCGAAGTCTCTAGTGCAGAAGTACAAAAAGGAAATGCACCAGAAGAACGAAAAATCCAACGATTATTTAGAAACCCTAAAGTAACAACCCTCATCAAAAAATCAAATGATTTTGGTGCTGGAGGTGTTTCAGTCGCAATTGGTGAACTAGCGGATGGACTAATTATAGACCTAAACAAGATTCCAACAAAATACGACGGAATGGACGGTACCGAACTTGCCATAAGTGAATCACAAGAAAGAATGGCGGTCGTTTTAGATAAAAAAGATGTTGCACAATTTAAACAGTACTGTAATCAAGAAAACATCGAAGTTGTAAAAGTTGCTGAAGTAATAGAAGAGAAAAGACTTATTATAAAATGGAATAAAAGTACTATATGTAATATGTCTCGAGAGTTTATTGAAACTTCAGGAGTACGACAATCAATCAATGTTGAAATGCCAAACACAGAAATCACACCACCATTTGAACGCAAGTTCAAAGGGATGACTTTAAACGAAAAAACAAGAAACATGTTAAAAGATAAAAACATATCTTCCAAACAAGGACTAGTAGAAATGTTTGATTCTACCATCGGAAGAACGACAGTTCTATCTCCATTTGGTGGAAAACACAAACTAACAAAAACACAAACAAGTATTCACAAGTTGCCAGTAAGAAACAAAAACACAAATACCGTAAGCATGATGGCATACGGATATAACCCATACATTTCTGAATGGTCTCCTTATCATGGATCAACATACGCAATACTAGAATCAATGGCAAAAATTGTTGCCAGTGGTGGAAACCACCACCAAATAAGATTTACTTTCCAAGAATTCTTTGAAAGACTAAACAAAGATCCATTGCTTTGGTCTAAACCACTGAGTGCTTTATTAGGAGCATATAAGACACTAAAAGGATTTAATCTACCTGCTATTGGTGGAAAAGACTCAATGAGTGGAACGTACCACGAACTTACAGTACCACCAACTCTAGTATCATTTGCAGTTTGTGTAGGTGATGTAAATGACGTGATTTCACCAGAATTTAAATCACCAAACAACTACTTATATTTCTTCAATAATGAACTTGATAATAACAACCTACCTAACATAGAGGAAATCAGTCAAAACTACGATATTATTCATGAAAATATTAAAAATAAAAACATCGTAAGTGCTTATGCACTCACACATGGAGGGTTGACAGAAGCTTTGATTAAATCAAGTTTTGGAAACAAAATAGGTGTCAAAGTAGAAACAGTTTTACCTCTGTTTAAATATATGTATGGTGCTATCCTTGTCGAATCAAAAATCCGTCTTGATACACCTAACACAACATATATTGGAAGAACAACTGAACAACAGATGATTCAGATTAATGATATAAATCTAACGATAGATGAATGTATCAAAACGAATCAGGAAAGATATAACGAAGTATATCCAATAGAGCATATGGATAATAGAGTAATCAAAAACTATCAACCAAAAGCACAAAAACACATAACAAAAGTACAACCAACAAATAAAGTAAACGTACTCATCCCAGTATTTCCAGGAACAAACTGTGAATACGATTGTGAAGCAGCATTTACCAAAGAAGGAGCAACGGTTACGACGTTTGTTTTTAATAATCAAAACGAAAAAGAAATCATTAAATCAATAGATAAAATGGTTGAATTAATCGATAAATCACACATCATCATGTTGGCAGGAGGATTCAGTAGTGGTGATGAGCCAGACGGTAGTGGTAAATTCATTGCAAGTGTCTTAAGAAATGAAAAAATAAAAAATGCAATTGATAACTTCCTATCTAAAAAACATCTCATCCTTGGAATTTGTAATGGATTCCAAGCACTCGTCAAATCTGGGTTACTTCCTTATGGTGAAATCACACCAATAAAAGAAGATTCTCCAACACTATTCAAAAACGCAATCAACAGACATATCGCAAGATTTGTCAACACTAAAGTATCCTCAACAAAATCACCATGGCTTTCAGAATTTGATATTAATGAAAATCATACAGTTGCAATGTCTCATGGTGAAGGGCAGTTTATTATTGATGAATCACATTACCATGATTTACTACAAAACAATCAAATTGCTTTCCAATATGTAGATGACAATAATAATCCAACCTATCATCCAAGTCATAATCCCAATGGATCTTCATATGCAATTGAAGGAATCATCTCAGAAGATGGATTAATCTTAGGAAAAATGGGCCACAGTGAAAGATATACAGAAGGACTATTCAAAAACATAGATGGAAACAAAACACAAAACATCTTCAAAAACGGCGTACAATATTTTAAAGGATAGGAGAACACATGAAATTATTATATGAAGGTAAAGCCAAAAAAGTTTATACAACAGCTAACCCAGACGAGGTAATCATCTACTATAAAGATGACGCAACTGCATTTAACGGTGTAAAAAAAGCATCGATTTCAAACAAAGGAATCCTCAATAACCAAATCACAGAAATTTTATTCTCAAAACTAGGAAGTAAAGGAATCCCAAATCACTTTATAAAAAGAATCGATGAACGTTCTCAACTTTGCCAAAAAGTAGATATCGTTCAACTAGAATTTATTGTAAGAAACTACATTGCTGGTTCAATGGCAAAAAGATTACGTATCAAAGAAGGAACCAAATCACCAAATACAATACTAGAAATCTGTTACAAAAACGATGAACTGGGAGATCCTTTGATTAATGATCATCATGCCGTTGCTTTAGGATTATGCACCTACGAAGAACTTCATAAAATGTATTCTCTTACCTCGAAAATCAATGACATTCTTTCAGATATCTTTGATAAAGAAGGAATTATTTTAGTTGATTTTAAAATAGAGTTTGGAAAAAACAGTAATAATGAAATTCTCCTCGCAGATGAAATTAGTCCTGATACTTGTCGTTTATGGGATAAAGATACACTTGAAAAATTAGATAAAGACCGTTTTCGTAGAGACTTAGGAAGTATCGAAGAAGCATACATCGAAATCTTAAAAAGAATAAAATAAAAGGATCTGATGATTATGAATGAAATAGATATTCTAATGCAGGATAAAATGAATGAAGAATGTGGTGTATTTGGTGTAATTAATGTCGAAAATGCATCAGAAGTTATGTACTATGGTCTTCATGCTTTACAACATCGAGGACAAGAAGGTTGCGGAATCATCACGACAAATCATAAAGAATTCTTCCACTTAAAAGGAGAAGGCTTGGTCACAGAAATATTTAACGAGCACAACCTAAAAAACCTCAAAGGGAATACAGCAATTGGACATGTTAGATATTCAACAAGTGGTGGTGGTGGAATCGAAAATGTGCAACCATTCCTTTTCAGACATCACACTGGTGATTTTGGATTATGTCATAATGGTAATCTCGTAAATTCTAAAGAATTAAGACGTTTTTTAGAAATCCAAGGATCGATCTTTCAATCAACTTCGGATACCGAGATTTTCGCTCATCTCATTAAAAAAGATACCCAAACAAACAGACGAGAAGCCATCAAAAATGCGCTTAACAGACTTGAAGGAGCTTTTGCTTTTCTAGCGATGTCGTTGGATAAAATATACATTATGAGAGACAAAAATTCACTTCGCCCATTATCTTTAGCAAAATTAAATGGTGGCTATGTCGTATCAAGTGAAACATGTGCTTTTGAAATCGTTGGGGCGGAATTTATAAGAGATATTCTTCCTGGAGAAATATTAATTATTGATCATAAGGGAGAAATCACATCTGATTTCTACGCTCAAAAAACATATGACAACATGTGTGCTATGGAATATATTTATTTCTCAAGACCAGATTCAGATATAGAAGGAAGAAATGTCCATGCGACAAGAAAAGAAGCAGGTAGAATCTTAGCCAAAGAATCACCTGTGGATGCTGATATTATTGTATGGGTTCCAGACTCTTCTACATCAGCTGCTCTAGGATATAGTGAACAGTCAAAAATACCTTTAGAAATGGGTCTTATTAAAAATCGTTATGTAGGACGCACCTTTATTCAACCATCTCAAAAAATGCGTGAAAAAGGGGTCAAAATGAAACTATCACCTGTTCCTTCAATTGTTGAAGGAAAACGTGTTGTTTTAGTAGATGACTCAATCGTACGAGGAACAACATCAAAAAAAATCATTCAATTATTAAAAGAAGCTGGTGCAAAAGAAGTACATATGAGAATTGCTGCCCCACCAATCACGAACCCTTGTTTTTATGGTGTAGATACTTCAACTTATGATGAATTAATTAGCGCTAAAAATACCGTAGAAGAAGTAAGAGACATCATTCAAGCAGATTCTCTAGCTTTCATTTCCAAAGAAGGAATATTGAAAGCATGTAATCGCAGCAAAATGTGTTTATCGTGCTTCAGTGGGAAATATCCAACATATATCTATCAAGATGTAAATGAAGCAAACAAAGATGGTAAGTTTTAGGAGGAAGTTATGTCAAATAAATATGAAGAATCAGGTGTTAGTTTAGAAAATGGATATGAATCCGTTAGACGAATAAAAAAACATATAAAAAGAACAAATAATATGGGTGTAATGGGATCGATTGGAGATTTTGGTGGATTATTCGATTTATCAAAATACAATGTCAAAAACCCCGTTCTAGTTTCAGGAACAGATGGCGTTGGAACAAAACTACTCATTGCCCAAGAAGCAAACATCCATGATACAGTAGGAATCGATCTTGTTGCAATGTGTGTCAATGATGTCCTTGCTGTTGGTGCAAAACCACTTTATTTTTTAGATTATATTGCAGTAGGGAAAAACAACCCAGAGCACATCGAACAAATCGTTAAAGGAATTAGCGACGGTTGTGTAGAAGCTGGATGTGCATTGGTTGGAGGAGAAACTGCCGAAATGCCAGATATGTATCAAGGCAATCATTACGACCTTGCTGGATACACAACTGGGGTTGTGGATAAAACGAAAATGCTAGATAAAAATAATGTAAAACCAGGACAAAAAGTAATTGGTCTACCTTCATCAGGAATTCATTCCAATGGCTTCTCACTTGTAAGAAAAATCTTCTTCAAGGATAATAACTTTAACCTAAACGACTATCTACCAGAATTAGGAAAAACACTTCAAGAGGAACTTCTAACACCTACTAAAATATATGTCAAAGGTGTTATTGATGTTTTAGATACTATCAAAGTATCATCAATAGCGCATATCACAGGTGGTGGATTTTACGAAAACATCCCTCGCGCTTTGCCAGAAAATCTAGGGGTTGAAATAAAGGAATCAAACATTCCTAAACTGCCAATATTTGACGTAATGGAAAAACGAGGACAAATCAACCATAATGAAATGTTCAATATCTTCAATATGGGAATAGGAATGATTCTTATCGTAAAAGAAGAAGATGAACAAAATACTCTAAACATATTAAAAAATCATAACTACAATCCTGTAACAATTGGACACGTAACTCCTACAAAAGGAGTACACATTATATAATGAGGAATATCGCAATCTTTGCATCAGGTACTGGTTCAAACTTCGATGCTATATATCAAGCAGTAAATAACAAATATATCAACGCTAAAATCGCACTGTTCGTAACGGATAGACCAAAATGTAAAGCACTAGAAAAAGCAAAAAACTATAACATAAACACTTTTACATTCAAAAGCAAAAACTACGAATCAAAAAAACACTACGAACAAGAAATTCTACAAGAACTTAAATCACAAAATATTGATTTAATAGTACTTGCTGGATACATGCGTCTCATCGGTCCAACAATCTTAAACAATTACCCCAAAAAGATTATTAATATTCATCCATCATTATTACCATCTTTTAAAGGAAAAGACGCTGTAGGACAAGCAATGGACTCAAAAGTAGAAGTAACCGGAGTCACAGTTCATTATGTTGATCAAGGAATGGACACAGGAGAAATAATTGCCCAAGAACCACTCAAAATAAACAACCTACAAACAAGAGAACAAATCGAAACAGAGATCCACAAAATAGAACACAAACTTTACCCTAAGGTAATCAAACAATTATTGGAGGATATGTAAATGAAAAGAGCGTTAATTAGTGTAAGTGACAAAACAAACATCGTTTGGTTTGCCCAAGAATTACAAAACCTAGGATATGAAATCATATCCACAGGTGGAACAAAAAGAAAACTAGATGAAAATAACATCAAAACAATCTCGATTGATGAAGTAACAGGAT
This sequence comes from Xianfuyuplasma sp., assembly GCA_041555275.1. GTDB lineage: Bacteria > Bacillota_I > Bacilli_A > Izemoplasmatales > Izemoplasmataceae > Xianfuyuplasma. Next base: position 10,973 of record JBFFKS010000004.1, read on the forward strand.
TCCCAGAAATCCTAAACGGACGCGTTAAAACGCTTCATCCAAAAGTTCATGGTGGATTACTTGCACTTCGTGATGATGAGAATCATATCAAAGAAGTGAAAGACAACAATATCGATTATATCGATCTTGTTTGTGTTAACTTATATCCATTCAAGGAAACAATCAGTAAACCTAATGTTGAATTCGACGAAGCAATTGAAAATATCGATATTGGTGGACCTTCCATGTTAAGAAGCGCTGCAAAGAATTATAAATTTGTTACAGTAATTACTGATATAAATGATTACGAAACTGTAATAAATCAAATGAAAGAACACGGTGATACTACACTAGAAACAAAAAAAGCTTTAAGTGCCAAAGTATTCCGTAAAACAGCACAGTACGATTCTTACATCGCGAACTATCTAACAAATGAATTAGAAATTAAAAACCCAGAATCAGTAACTTTAACATTTGATTTCCATCAAGCGCTTAGATATGGAGAAAACCCTCATCAAGAAGCTTCTTTATATAAACAAAACAATAATCCTTATTCATTACTAAATGCTGAAATACTAAATGGTAAACCATTATCTTATAACAATATACAAGATGCCAATGCGGCAATTAATATTTTAAAAGAACACACTGAACCTACGGCAGTAGGACTAAAACATATGAATCCTTGTGGTGTAGGAAGTGCTTCAAACATAAATGAAGCATTTGAAAAAGCTTATTTATCAGATCCTGTTTCTATCTTCGGAGGAATTGTATCTGTTAACGAGGAAGTTAATCTAAAACTCGCACAAGCAATGAATAAGATCTTCCTAGAAATTATTATTGCTCCTTCTTATACAGAAGATGCATTAAAAGAACTTAAGAAAAAGAAAAACTTACGTGTTTTGAAACTTGACACAAGTGCGCCAAACACTGACAAAAATCAAATTGTGACAGTTAATGGTGGCGTTTTATTCCAAAACTTAGATTCATACCTTGTCGCAAAAGAGGATTTAGAAATCGTTACAAAACAACAACCATCAATTGAAGATTTAGAAGAACTTCACTTTGCATGGAAAGTAGTAAAACATGTAAAATCAAATGCGATTGTAGTGACAAAAGGAACCCAAACTGTAGGAATCGGAGCTGGACAAATGAATCGCGTGGGTGCAGCTAAAATTGCATTAGAATGGGCAAAAGATCACGGGCATACAGAAGACTTAACTTTATCAAGTGATGCATTCTTCCCATTTGATGATGTTGTACGTATGGCTGCAGAATTTGGTGTTACAAAAATTATTCAGCCAGGTGGTTCTATTAGAGATAACGATTCTATCCTTGCTTGTAATGAGCTTGGAATCAAAATGGTATTTACCAAAAACCGTCATTTCAAACACTAAAGAGGTGAAACAATGAATGTTCTAGTTTTAGGAAGCGGTGGACGTGAACATGCACTTTGTCATAGTGTTCACAAGTCACACAAACTACAAAAACTATATTGTATACCAGGCAATCCAGGAATCGGTACATTTGCAGAATGCGTTGATATCAATCCTTTAGATAATGAGAAAATCAAAGAATTTTGTGAATTCAATAACATTGATTTGCTAATCCCTGGAAGTGAAGTATACTTAGAAAATGGAATCACAGATATCTTTAACAACACAAATACAAAAGTATTTGGTCCTACAAAAAATGCAACACAAATTGAATCATCAAAAGAATTCGCGAAAGATTTAATGAAGAAATACGATATACCTACAGCGAAATATGAAGTATTCAATGATTACGAAACTGCCAAATCATATATTGAAAGTAATAAAATACCTACCGTAATTAAATATGATGGACTAGCTGGTGGAAAAGGTGTTGTTGTCGCAATGACAAAGCAGGAAGCACTCGATGCTTTACATCTTATGCTTGTTGAGAAAAAATACGGTGATTCAAAAGTAATTATTGAGGAATATTTGACTGGTCCTGAATTTTCACTAATGTGTTTTGTTCATAATCACATGATAATTCCGATGCCAATCGCCCAAGATCATAAACGATTACTCGATAATGATTTAGGTCCTAATACGGGCGGAATGGGGATATATTCTACAGTCCCTATTATCTCAGAAAGTGTCATTGCTGATGCATTAGAAAACGTCATTAAACCAACAGTAAACGCAATGATAATTGAAGAAAAACCATTCACAGGATTTCTATATGGTGGATTAATGTTGACAGAAGATGGACCAAAAGTAATTGAGTTTAATGCTCGATTTGGAGATCCTGAAACAGAAGTTATTCTACCAAAACTAGAAACAGATATCCTTGAAATTATAAATAACTTATTCAACAATAAGATGACACAAGTAACGTGGAGTAATCAGTACTACGTTGGAGTCGTTCTGGCATCAAAAGGATATCCATTATCTTATGAAAAAGGATATCCAATCAATGGTTTAGCGGAAATAGATGACCTTGTGTTTCATATGGGAACCAAACAAGTAAATAATCAAATACAAACCAATGGTGGACGAGTTTTACTCGTTACAGGAAATGGAAACACATTAAAAGAAGCACAAGATAAAGCATATCAAAATGTAAAAAAAATCAAATGCGAAAATCTAATATATCGAAATGATATTGGAAATAAATCACAAAAGAGGTCTTAATATGGATAAAATAATCGTTCTAGATTTTGGTTCACAATATAATCAATTAATCGCAAGAAGAGTAAGAGAGCTTGGTGTGTATTCAGAGATAGTACCATTTAATGTAGACATTGAAAAATTGGCAGATGAAAACATAAAAGGAATCATTCTTTCAGGTGGACCTAATAGTGTCTATGATGAATTTGCACCACACATAAGTAAAGAACTATATAATCTAGACAAACCCATTTTAGGGATTTGTTATGGTATGCAAATAACCCAATTACTTTTTGATGGAAAAGTATCTCCTTCAGATAAAAGAGAATATGGGAAAAGCACCCTTACAATTACAAAACAGTCACCTTTAACATTAGGACTTCCAACTGAATCAACTGTATGGATGAGCCATGGAGATCACGTGGATGAGTTATCAGAAGATTTTGAACTCTTCGGAACAACTCCTTCTTGTTTGGCAATTGCCAAACATAAAGAAAAAGATATCTATAATCTTCAATTTCATCCAGAAGTAACACATACTACATTTGGCGCAGAAATTATCAAAAACTTTACATTAGGAATTTGTAATGCGAATCCTTCATGGAATCTAGAAGATTATATTGATTCAACAATCAAAAATATAAGAGAGAAAGTTGGGAAAGAGCAAGTAATACTAGCACTTTCTGGTGGAGTTGATAGTAGTGTAGCTGCAACACTTATACATGAAGCAATTGGCGACCAATTAACGTGTATTTTTGTTGATACAGGACTTCTTCGTAAAGATGAAGGAGATAAAGTAATGGAACTGTATGCGAATCACTATCACATCAATGTCATCCGTGCAAACGCTGGTGTACAATTCTTATCAAACCTAAAAGGTGTAAGTGATCCTGAAGAAAAACGTAAAGTAATCGGGAATGAATTTATAAGAGTATTTGAATCATTTAAAGAACAATACAAAGATGCTAAATTCCTTGCTCAAGGAACAATCTATCCTGATGTCATTGAATCTGTTTCTATTAATGGACCAAGTGAAACCATCAAATCACATCATAATGTTGGTGGTCTTCCAGAAGAACTTGATTTTGAGCTAATTGAACCACTTCGAGAACTATTCAAAGATGAAGTGCGAAAAGTAGGACTAAAACTAGGAATACCGAAACATATGATTATGAGACACCCATTCCCAGGACCCGGCTTAGGTATCAGAGTTCTAGGAGAAGTTAGTGAAGAGAAAGTAAAGATTTTACAAGAAGCTGACGATATATTTATAGAAGAACTTTATAAAAATGATCTTTACGATACAGTATCTCAAGCATTTGTTGTCCTACTACCTGTTAAATCAGTTGGTGTAATGGGAGACAAACGTACATATGAATATGTGGCCGCAGTACGTAGTGCAGATACAATAGATTTTATGACCGCTACATTTTCAAGATTATCTTTTGAATTTTTAGACCACATCGCATCAAGAATCATAAATGAAGTAAAAGGAATAAACAGAGTGGTATACGATATTACTTCGAAACCACCAGGAACAATAGAGTGGGAGTAAACAAAAAAATAACATCACATTTTGATGTTATTTTTTTAATATATGGTAAAATATAAAGGATTAAAGGATGTGATACAATGATAATTTTACTAACAAACGATGATGGAATTGATTCATCAAGATTGGCATACACAAGAGAGATACTTAAGAAATACGGAACAGTATATACTGTTGCTCCTACACATGAACAAAGCGCAAAAAGTATGTCTTTAACATTTAGAGAAATGACATTTCACAAAATTGATGATTTCACTTATAGTGTGGATGGTACACCAGTTGATTGTGTTAAATTCGCTCATGCTGGACTCAAACTAAAACCAGACCTAGTTGTATCAGGAACAAACAAGGGGCATAACATAGGAATAGACACGAGATATTCAGGAACAGTTGGCGCGGTACTTCAAGCACAATATTATGGGTATCCTTCCATCGCTTTATCAGGAGATAGAAGAAGTACAACGTTACTTGAAAATGAACTGGAAAATACTTTGAATTATATATTTGAAAAACAACTTCCTTCAAATGAATATACAATCAATGTGAACTTTCCCGACGATACCCTAGAAAAAGCAAAAGGTATAAAAGAGACGAAATTACATAACTACGTATTTCCATATACACCAAAAATAGAAGGGAATAAATTTTATCCAAAAAGATCATTTGTATATGAAGGAGATTTACCACAAGATTCAGATACACTTGCATTTAATGAAGGATACATTTCTATATCAAAAATATCATTATAGTAGTCTACGAACCGTAGACTACTTTTTCTTTTTCTAAAATTTAATTAGACTACGTATCGTGGATATGAAATTATAAATGAAACTCTACTAACCGTAGATGTATAAAAGACAAACTCTACTATAAGTATACCTCATAATATTGCAATTTAATCCCTTGTATGCTATTGTATTAACATAAGGAGGTGTTACAATGGATATAAAACAAATAGGATTAACAATCAAGAATTTAAGAACCGCAGCAGGCTTAACACAATCCGCTTTGGCAATGATTTTAAATGTTGGTGACAAAGCAGTTTCAAAATGGGAAAACGGTAATGGAGTTCCAGAATTAGAAACGTTATTGCATATTGCAGACTACTTTAATATTTCTTTAGATGATTTAGTACGCGGTAAAACAGATACTACAAATCACACTGAGTTTCTATATATTATGGATGCCTCAGGATCAATGTATAATATTACAGATGATGTCATTGGTGGGTTTAATTCTTTTTTAGATGAACAAAAAGGTCTGAAAGATGAAGCGTATATCACCAGTGTTTTATTTAATCATAATGTAAACGAATTGTATCGCTCACAAAACATACACAAAGCAGATAAAATGGATCACTCTATATATAAAGCTCAAGGTTCTACTGCATTATTTGATGCGATTGGACTATCGGTTTTAGGACTAGAACAACGAGTACATACCAATAAAGTCTTAGTCACAATTATGACAGATGGATATGAAAATGCATCTCGTTTATTTACCCGTTCTAAAATCAAACGTTTAATCGAATCAAAATCAAAACTTGGGTGGGAATTTATTTTTGCCGGTGCAAACATTGATGTCGACAAAGTAAGCGATGATATCGGAATAAGAAAAGACCGTAGAATGAGATTCACAAGTGATAGTAAAGGAACAAGAAAACTCTATAATTCTATGAGTGAAATGACTACAAGTTACCGCAAAACTGGTACAATCAATGTGAAGGGTAAAGAGTAATGAAATGCTTCGTTATAAGTGATATTCATTCACATTATGATGCGATGATAACGGCTCTTAAAAAGCATGGGTATGATTCAAAAGATGATAATCATCATTTAATTGTACTTGGAGATTTATTTGATCGTGGGAATCAACCAATAGAAGTACTAGAATATCTCTACCCACTTAGTACACAGAAAAAAGCAACAATCATCCTTGGCAATCATGATACTTTTTTACTTGATTTTTTAGATGGAAATAGTTCTCGTACTATGTTTAACATCACCCATAATGGGTTTGGAAAAACATTATATTATCTATCAGGTATTGTTCCAGATGAGAATGTATTAGATACCGTTAGAGAGAAGATAAATGAACGATTTTCTTATCTTCATAAATTCTTGCAATCATTCCCTTTATACTATGAATTAGGAGATTATATCTTTGTTCATGGTGGAATCGATGGAAGAATGCTTGATTGGAAGATGATGCAATCACAACGAGATTTTGTGTGGGGTAGAGAAATTGATTTAGAGCCAATTCCAGGAAAAATAGTAGTTGCAGGACATCACAGAGTTGCCACAATTAGAGTGAATACGAAAGACTATCAAAAACTACATTTACACGATCCATCACAATTTGACATCTTATATAAAGAAGGTAAAATTCTGATAGATAGATATGTTGAAATATCAGATGAAATCAATGTTTTAGAACTTGAAATATAGGTCCGTTCGGACCTTTTTCCTTCGCTTTAACACGATAAAGTGTTAGCGTTTTCAGGAAAGTGGCACTTTGGGTTTGAGGTTTCATAATTGTTTTGATATAATGAAAGTGGATTTTGAAGAAACCATTTTTTTTAGGAGTGATTTAATGAAAAAGATTATGACAGGAAACGAAGCAATTGCCCGTGGTGCATACGAAGCATCTGTTCATTTTGCAAGTGCTTATCCAGGAACACCAAGTACAGAAATACTAGAAAATATTGGACAATATAAAGAGATTATCGCCGAATGGGCTCCTAATGAAAAAGTTGCACTAGAAACGGTTATTGGTGCAAGCATTGCTGGTGGTAGAAGTTTAGCTGCAATGAAACATGTTGGGGTGAATGTTGCTTCTGATCCACTATTTACTTTTTCATATACTGGCGTAAATGGTGGTAGTGTTTTAATTAGTGCAGATGAACCAGGAATGCACTCAAGCCAAAACGAACAAGACAATCGTAATTATGCAAAATTCGCAAAATTACCTATGTTAGAACCATCAAATAGTCAAGAAGCTAAAGACATGATTGTTGATGCTTTTGATTTAAGTGAAGAGTATGACAGTGTTATATTCTATAGAACAACCACAAGAGTATGTCATTCAAAAAGTATCGTTGAATTTGGAGAAAGACAAGAAATAGCACCTAAAAAATACGAAAAAGATTTCCACAAATATGTAGCTGTTCCTGCAATAGGAAGACAGTTAAGACATACTGTTGAAGATCGTATGAATAGATTAAAAACATACTCAGAAACCTCAAAATGGAACTATGAAGTTGACAACAAAGCTTCCATTGGTGTTATCGCATCAGGGATGAGTTATGAATTTGCTTGGGAAGCTCTTGGAGAAACTGTGAACTACCTAAAACTAGGATTCACTAATCCCCTTCCTAAAAACTTAATTAAAGATTTTTGTGATAAACACGATAAAGTATATATTATCGAAGAGAACGACCCATATATTGAAGAATTCGCAAGACTAGAATCTAAAAATATAATCGGGAAAGATTTATTCCCATACACAGGAGAAATGACGCCTGATGTGATCAAACGATGTATCTTGGGACAAGTAATCGAAGGAATAGAAACAAATACGGAATTGTTTGTTGGTAGACCACCAACATTCTGTAGTGGATGTCCACACCGTGGATTCTTCTATGAACTAGGAAAAAAACGCAAGAAAATAATAGTTGCTGGTGATATAGGTTGTTATAGTTTAGCTGTTGGAGAACCATATGATATGATGGACTGGCTAATCTGCATGGGCGCTGCTTACTCAACGGCCCATGGTGCTCAACGTATCACAAACCTAAAGAGCGACGATAATCGTAGGTTAGTGGCTGTAATGGGAGACAGTACGTTCTTCCATACAGGTATTAACTCATTACTAAACACTGTTTATAACGGTGGAAACACAATAAATATCATACTAGATAATAGAACAACAGGTATGACAGGACAACAAGATAATCCAGGATCAGGATTTAAACTTCAAGACGATAGTGCTGCAATCGGTGACATCGCTGCAATCTGTAAGGCACTAGGTATTAAACACATTAGAAAAGTGAATCCTAATGATTTGGCTCTTGTAAAAGAAACAATTAATTGGGCATTAGAATTAGAAGAAACAAGTGTTATCATTACCGATTGGCCTTGTGTTTTAAAGAAAAAGTATAAAGATGAAGACCTAGATTTTTATAAAGATATGTGGAAAACAAAAGACATCGTCATCGAAGATAAATGTACTGGATGTAAAGCATGCTTACGCTGTGGATGTCCATCCCTAATCTTCAATGCAGATACGAAAAAAACAAGCATTGATGCCAACACATGTGTTGGTTGTGATGTCTGCTTACAAATCTGTCCTTTTGATGCCATTGTAAAGGAGGGAGAACATGAATAAATCAATTAAATTAGTTGGTGTTGGTGGACAAGGGACAATCCTTGCTGCTAAAGTTTTATGTTCTGCACTTATTAATGGTGGATATGACGTTAAAATGAGTGAAATTCATGGAATGAGCCAACGTGGTGGAAGTGTATCTTCAGAAATTAGATTTGGTGATAAAGTATTTTCACCTGTAATTGAAAAGGGAGATGCTGACATCTTAGTGTCATTCGAACTTATGGAAGCAGCTCGTAGTATTGGGTATCTAAAAAAAGATGGTATTCTAGTACTAAACAATCATAAAATAAACTCAATGGTGACATTGAATGGTAAAATAAAATACCCAGAAGGAATCATTGAAGATCTATCGAGTAAAGTAGAAACAACGGTTATAAATGGAACTGAAGAAGCAATTAAATTAGGAAATGCAAAAGCAATGAATATCATTATGTTAGGTGCTTTAGTAAAAGGTATGAAACTAGAACATCTTGATTTTGAACAAGCAATTAAAGATAACGTAAAACCGAAGTTTATTGAGTTAAATCTAGAAGCCTTTAAAATAGGGCTTAATAAATAATTTCAGACTGTATCCTTCCTTTAAGCAGACGGCCCTCTACCGTCTGCTTTTTCTATGGTATAATAAAAAGAGAAGTTAGGAGGAATTTATATGAACGAAGAATATGTTCCTAGTCATTTTAAGATTGATTATAAAAGCAAAGCAAATAAAGAAGCTGTAGTACAAGGTGAAAAATATCGTTTTACTTTTCTTACAGACCGTTTTATACGTCTAGAGTATAGTGAAACTGGTATTTTTGAGGACCGTGCAAGTCAAAAATTTCTTCATCGATATCAAGAATTACCGAAGTTTAAAACAACAATCAAAGAAAATAAATTAACAATTAAAACAAAATATTTGGAATTGAAATATAACATGGAGGAACCATTTTTAACAAACTCATTGTCAATTAAACTAAAGGATGGTACAAAATGGAAATACGGAACCAAAGAAAAAAATAATCGTCTAGGTACAGCAAGAACATTGGATCAGGTAGATGGTGATAATCTAGTTTTAGAACCAGGATTATTTTCACTTGAGGGTTACGTCGTGATTGATGATTCCACTTCTGCATTATTAGATAAGGGATGGATTTATCCAAGAATTGAAGGAAGTAGCGATAATTACTTCTTTGCCTATAAAGACGATTTTAAAGCAGGCCTTCGCGATTTCTACAAGGTTTCAGGTAGCACACCATTAATCCCGAGGTATGCCTTAGGTAATTGGTGGAGTAGATATTGGAATTACGATGAGAAAGAACTTAAAGAACTAATTACAAACTTTGAAAAAAGAGATATTCCTTTGTCCGTTTGTATTATTGATATGGATTGGCATCTTGTTCAAATTGATCCTAAATACGGAAGTGGTTGGACTGGATATACATGGAATAAAGAATTATTCCCGGATCCAAAAGGAATGCTAGACTGGCTAAAAGATAGAGGTATAAAAAAATCCCTTAATGTTCATCCAGCAGATGGCATTAGAGGACATGAAGATATGTATCTCGAAGTGGCTAAAAAAATGGGTAAAGACTATTCAAATGAAGAAGCAGTTGAGTTTGATTTTACCGATCCATTATTTGTAAAAACATACTTTGAATCCATTCATCATCCCTATGAAGATATGGGAATTGATTTTTGGTGGATTGATTGGCAACAAGGAACAAAAACAAAACTTGAAAACATTGATCCTTTATGGATGTTGAACCATTATCATTATTTAGATCTAGCTCGTAATGAATCAAAAAGAGGATTTACATTTAGTAGATGGCCGGGTCTTGGTGGACACCGTTACCCTGTTGGATTTAGTGGTGATACTGTTGTGTCATGGAATAGTTTAGAATTTCAGCCATTCTTCACCGCCAATGCTGCATATGTAGGATTTGGATGGTGGAGTCATGATATTGGTGGACATATGCAAGGAATTGAGGATTCTGAACTTTATACTAGATGGGTTCAACTTGGCGTTTTTAGTCCTATAATGAGACTACATACTTCAAGTAACTATTATCACAAAAGGGAACCATGGCGACATGAGAAAAGATATGAGGATACTGTTAAGAAATATATGAGACTTCGTCATCAATTGGTGCCATATATCTATACTCATGCTCGAAAGAATTCTCAGAATGACGTACCATTAGTTACACCAATGACCTTTGTTGATTCAAATCAAATAAAATACAATAGACAGTATTTCTTTGGGGATTCTCTACTTGTATCTCCAGTAGTATCTAAAATTGATCCACTATTAAACCGTTCCATAACAAATCTTTGGTTGCCTAAAGGATTTTGGTATGATTACTTCACTGGTGAAATGTACAGAGGAGAAAAGGAGTATACGCTATATAATAAATTAGATGAAATGCCTGTATTCGCAAAATCAGGATCAATTATCCCACTTGATGACGGAACACTAAATGCATCCAATAATCCAGAGATACTACGCTTAAAAGTCTTTCCTGGTTCAAACTCATACACTTTGTATGAGGATGATGGGTATAGTCGTAAGTTTAAAGAAGGAATGTTTGTCTGTACAACATTTTCTGTTGAACTGAAAGATAATCAATTGTCTTTTAGAATAAATGCCCCACAAGGAGAATTATCACTGATTCCAAAGAACCGAAAGTACATTGTTGAATTTGTTGGGACAAATAATGAAGACGTAGTATTTGAAGAACTTAATATCCATGAAATTACAGTTACGTTGGATTTAAAACCAAATCCAGATCCTGTCTTTGAAATTATGGACATACTTGAATATGCACAAATTGAAACTCATCTGAAGTCACAAATTGGATATATAAAACAAAATGCCCCTAGGTTTAGAGCGGGAATCTTAGCAAGTGATGAATCAAATTGGGCAAAAGCAAAATTCATTAAGACAGTAGAAGTTCCAAAAAGTGTCAAGAAGATGTGTAAGGATATTTTGTTAAAACATGATTAAAATAAAAACAGGTACAATTTTTGTACCTGTTTTACTTATTTTGTAACTGGTCCATTCCAACCCATTAGTCCGCGTTTTAAGTTGTAAATTTCTGTATATCCAAGTCTTGCAAGCATTGCGGCAGTAC
>JBFFKS010000005.1:0-18968 GCA_041555275.1 Xianfuyuplasma sp.
AAATAAAAGAGGTGATTTTGTGAACGATGAATATTTAAAGCTAAATAATCAATTATGTTTTCGTCTTTACGCTGCATCTCGGCAAATGACACGGTTATATCAACCATTTTTGGAGAAGTTTCATCTAACATATCCACAATACATTGTCATGTTGGTGATGTTCGAACATAAAGCCATAGATTTCAAAAGGTTAAGTGATATAATTGACTTAAAGACAGGAACATTAACACCGATGATTCAGAAACTCGAAGAGATTGGTTACATAAGAAAAGAAAAAAATACCAATGATTTTAGAAAAGTAGATGTTATCCTAACAGAAAAAGGAATAGAACTTCAAAATCAAATCATTGAAGTGCCAGAAAATATGGCAAAGGATTTACAAATTACAGAAGATATGTATTTGGATTTAACAAAAGAATTAGATGATTTATCACTGATTCTAAAAAATGCTTCAATAAAAAGAGAAGGAAAACAATAGGAGGTTCTCATGGAACAAGGTAAATTAGTAAAATTAAGAAAGTTTAATATGATTATGGGGGGGTTCCATTTACTTCAAGGAATATTAATGATCATCTTAGGATTAACCCTAACACAATTAGGAAATTTCAAGTTAAGTATTTATCAACATTATTTAGTATTTGTTGAAACAAACCCAGGAGAAGGATATTTAGATTTTGCAAGAACAGAAGTATTTACATTACCATTCTTCGTTTTGGTTGCATCATTCTTATTAATTAGTGCGTTAGCACATGCATTAATATCTTTCCCGAAAAGTATTAATGATATGTATAACAGAGATTTACAAAAAGGAATCAATAAATTACGTTGGTTCGAATATGCACTTAGTTCAAGTGTAATGATTGTATTAATTGCTTATTTATTCGGTATTTGGGATGTAGCATCATTGATATTAATCTTTATCGTAAACGCATCAATGAATTTATTTGGACTTGTAATGGAACAATTAAATTCAGGAAAAGAAAAAGGAGACAAAGTAGACTGGGGTCCATTTATTTGGGGATCTATTGCAGGACTTGCTCCATGGATTGCAATCATTCTTTATATGACAGGTGCTTCAGCAGAAGCTACAGCACAAACTCCATGGTTTGTATGGGCAATCGTTGGAACATACTTTGTAGCATTTAACTCATTCCCAGTAAACATGATTCTTCAATACCTAAAAAAAGGTAAATGGATGGATTATTTATACGGAGAACGAGGATACATCATTTTAAGTTTAGTAGCTAAAAGTGTACTAGCTTGGCTAGTTCTAGTTGGCGCTTTACAACCTAGTTAAGAAGGAGATATAATGAATTTATATGACATAACAGTAGAAAATATGCAAGGAAAAGAAGTTTCCTTGTCAGAATATAAAGATAAAGTAATACTTATCGTAAATACCGCAAGTAAATGCGGGTTTACACCACAATTTGAAATGCTTCAAGAAATGTACCTAGAATTAAAAGATCAAGACTTTATTATCCTAGGATTCCCTTGTAATCAGTTCTTCAAACAAGACCCAGGATCAAATAAAGACATATTAGAATTCTGTCAACTTAATTATGGGGTATCATTCCCAATGTTCGCAAAATTAAATGTTAAAGGAAAAGAACAATCAGAACTTTACAAATATTTAGTAGAAAACACACCAGTTAACAAAGGTAAAAAAGTAAAATGGAACTTTGAGAAATTCCTTGTAAACAAAAACGGTGAAATCGTAAATCGTTATGCATCAAATGTAAAACCAGAAGCATTCAAAAACGATATTAAAGATTTACTATAATAGCTATAAGAAGGTAAGGTGAACTGATGACATTTATAAGACCAAAAGTATTTATAAGTGCTTGTATCGAATTCGAGGAATGTCGATATGATGGATCAAAAATAAGTGACGATTATGTGAGAAGACTTCAAGATGTTGTGGATATTGTTCGTGTATGTCCAGAATTAGCAATTGGATTATCATCACCAAGAGATGCACTACGTTTGGTTGAGAGAAAAGGAGAATCTATAAAACTTCTTTCCACAAATCATGGGGATGATTATACTGAAAAAATGGTTTCATTTAGCAAACGATATGCAGAAAACTTAAGCAAAAAAGAGATTGATGGATTTATCATGAAAGCCAAGTCTCCAACCTGTGGGTTGAACAATGTAAAAATCTATCATAACATAGGAAAAGCACATGTAAAAAGTGCTCGTAATGAAGGATTGTTTACCAAAGAATTAAAAGAAGTATTTCCTACAACACCAATCGAAACAGAAAGACGACTATCAAACTATAGTTTACGAGATCGTTTTTACACAGAAATATTTACACTCGCAGAGTATAGAGAAATGAAAAAGAAACTAAAAATGAAAGAACTAGTCGCGTTTCAAACAAAGAACAAATATTTATTCATGACATATAATCAAACAATACTAAAAAGAATGGGTCAAACAGTTGCCAATCACGATCAAGAGGATATCAAAACTGTCCTTGATAATTATGAAGTTTTACTACGACGTCTATTACGCAAAGAACCTTCTATAAAACAAAGAATTAACGTGTTAACTCATATATACGGTTACTTCAAAAATGATATCTCTACCGCAGAAAAAGAATACTATTTCGAACATCTAGATGATTATTTGAGCAGTAAAATATCATACTCAAATCCCTTAAGTTTTTTAAGATGATGGGCAATTAGATTTAATGAAGAGTATTTGTTAAAACAAACCATATTCGAACCATATCCAAAACAATTAATAATGGTTACGGATAGCGGAAAAAATGTATAGGAGATTTTTATGAACTATTTTAAAATGTATATTATCGCATTACTAATCTTTGTTGCAATTGATGCCATATGGTTAGGGCTAGTAGCACCAAAGTTTTATAAATCACAAATTGGACATTTAATGAGTGATGAACCAAACTTTGTCGCAGCCATTATCTTCTACTTAATATTCATTGTTGGAGTTGTATACTTCGTCGTTAATCCAGGAGTAGAAGCGCAAAGTTTAACAAAAGTATTGGTTGCTGGAGCACTATTTGGATTTATCACGTATGCAACATACGATTTAACAAACCTAGCAACGTTAAGAGATTGGCCAATAAAAGTTACAATTGTTGATCTAATTTGGGGAACTTCCCTAAGTACACTTATTGGAACATTTACTTATCTAATTTATAACGCAATTTCATAAATAAAAAGAGCAGATTTTGAATTCAAAATCTGCTCTTTTTTTCTTATATTAACTCGATGATTCCTTTGTTTGCACTATTTAGTATCTCATTATTTAATCTACCCAAGTTTATAATGGTTTTATCGACATCACTTTTATTGATTCCAACACCATCACACACTTGTGGATTATCAACAGCCATTTTACCAGCAATCATCCCGTTCATTGCAGCGAATGATACTTTATATGTACAAGACATCTTCGCCCCATCACATACAAATCCCATCGCTGTTGATAAGTATAAATTAATCCCGGCTTTGATTTGTAATCTTGAGCCTTTTCTAATGAATGCAGTAACGGCAGCACTGCTACAACCAGTTGCATGTCCAGTACCACATAGTACGGTAACGACACTCATTTCTTGTTTTACATAGACACTTGTTAAGAAGGATAACACAACTAATTTTTGTCTTTCTAATGCACTTAAATTCATTGCGTGAGCTAAGAACATAGGGGTCACCAATGTACCAATTCCTAAATTCCCAGATCCTGCGACACCGTATACGGTATAGATATCTCCGGACATTCTTTTTCTAGCTGGTACCGTAATATGTTTTCGTAAGAAGTTAGATAGATCATATAAACAATCTGTTTGTTCTTTTCTTAAGTCTTCAACAAGAAACTCTCCACCCTCAATTTTTATTTCTTCACGTGCATTTTCATATTGAAATTTTGCGATATCAAATAAATCATCTAAACCAGTAAAATCCTCTTTTTCGACAAAATCTAATATCTCATCGTAGTCTTTAATCTTATATCTGTTTACACGTCCAATTAATGCTGTCTTTTCATATTCCTCAAGTTTCTCACCATTACGAGTTACACTCACAACATTGTCATAAAAATCTTTAATAACGATGACGATTTCATCACCATCAGTTGAACAAATTTTCAACTCCTCATAAAGAACAACACTTTCAAACTTTTGATATGAAATCTTAACGTCAACTTCACTTAATAATTCTTCAATTTTATTAATGTCATCTGTCGTAACACTTTCAAAAACAGCAAGTTGTTTTGTAGGGTTTTTAAGTAGGATTCCTAAAGCAAGTGCTTTGTCTAAACCGCTCTTTTTTAATCCTGGCACACCAACATTTACACTATTCTTATAAAGTTCCTCACTCATTAAGAGTTCAACACACTTGATTTTTTTATGTCTAAGGATATAAGCACCGATACTTGCGATGTATCCAACAACACCAATATCTGTACATCCCATTGTCTTTGTTATGTTCGCATGCAGGATACGTTCTGCAAAGATATTATCCAAAATAATCACCTCTCGCCTGCATTATATATGATATATGAAGCAAGGACAATATTTTTTCGTTTTTTTCAATACATAATGTGTAATTTCTATGTTAGAATTAAATATGACAAAGGATGTGGTTATAAAATGGCAATCATTATCACAGGTAAAAACACTGTAAAAGAAGCAATTAAAACAGATCATAAAATATTTGAGTTATACATCCAAAAAGGTACAAACACTGACCTTTTAGAAATGGCTAACAAAAAAAATATTATTGTGAAAGAGATGGATAAACATAGTATAAGTAATCTATTACCAACTAATAATCAAGGAGTTGGTGCGAAGGTTAGTGACTATCAATATTTATCACTTGAAGAGGCAATGAACAAAGAGAAAAAGAATAAATTATTCATCATGTTAGATTCTCTAGAAGATCCTCATAATTTAGGAGCGATTTTACGAAGTGCTGATGCATTTAATGTTGATGGAATTATTATTCCGAATAAAAGAAGTGTAAAACTAACAAACACTGTCGCGAAAGTATCAACAGGTGCAATAGAACATGTTGATGTTATTGAAGTCACAAATCTTAACCAAACAATTAAGAAGTTAAAAGAGAATCACTTTTGGGTTGTTGGGACAGATGCTGAAACAGATAAAACAATTAGTGAAATTGATGTTGATGCCAATTTGGTTGTCGTCATCGGCAGTGAAGGAAAAGGACTACATCGTCTTGTAAAAGAGAATTGTGATTATGTAGTGAAAATCCCAATGAACGGACATGTTAACAGTTTAAATGCAAGTGTAAGTGCAGCCTTAGTAATTTACGAAATATTTAGGCGAAGAGGGTAAGTAGATGCAATATATCAAATATAATGATTATGAGATACTCTATCAAATAAGAGAGGGTAATCTTGATGCAACAAATCTTATGTTTGATAAATACTCTAACTTAATTTCGAAATATATTTATAGATTCAACCTGATGTATGACTATGATGATATGTATCAAGAAGGCTTAATGGTGTTACATATTTCTATCCAGAAATTTGAGGAGAAACATCAAAAATCATTCACCAATTACTTCATACTAAACTTAGAAAGAAAATTCATCTCTATCGTTACAAAACGGCGTAGACGAAGCGAAATCTTTAATAGTAATGAACTCTATATTTATGAAACAAATCACAACGTTTTTCAAAATAGTGTTTATTACGAACTACTCAAAAAAGAAATTGCAAAAATTCTTACAAAAAAAGAATTTTTAGTATATACTTTAAGAGAACTAAATAATTACAGTGTATCATACATAAAGGATACTTATCGGCTTGATGAAAAGAATATCTATAACTCGCTACATAGAGCCAAGGCAAAAATAAAGGCGCATTTTAAGACTTAACTTGACAAACGTGTGCATTTTTGCTAAATTATATATTTGCGGAGAGTGGATAAAAATGAGAGAAAAAATTATATTAATCTGTGAAGTTTGTTTATCACGTAATTATAGTACATATAAAAATAAGGAAAACAAACAACGATTAGAAACAAAAAAATATTGTAAACGATGTGGGAAACATACTACACATAAAGAAAGCAAGTAGGAGAGATTAACTATGGCAAAGAAACCAGAAATCAAAGAAAACAAAATATTAACAATACTTAAAACTGAATATAAGTTCGAGAGAGTATTATTAGGAGTCTTAGGAGTATTAGTTCTAGTTCTAGGGATATATTTAGTAGAAGGTGACGTACTAGAAATTAGATTTACCGAATTATGGATATTCAATACTGATACAAAAATCTTAATCTTCTCAATTATCGTTATTGTAGTTGGGGCAGTGGCATTGTTAATGGCAATATGGTCATTCTTCGTTCCAAGTTTAGTGGAAATGAAGAAAGTAACTTGGCCAAGTAGAAGTACAATTTTAAATCACTCAGCAAGAGTGTTTGGATTTATTCTAATATTATCATTATTCTTTGTTCTAATTGATTTTGGACTAAGACCATTATTCTTATGGATTGCTGAATTAGGAGCATAAAGTGGAAGCTGAAAGAAGATGGTATGTTGTTCAAACATACTCAGGATATGAAAATTCGGTTAAAGTAAATTTAGAACGTCGTATCGAATCAATGCAAATGGAAGATAAAATATTCCAAGTAATGATTCCAGAAGAAATCAGACATGAGAAAAAAGCTGATGGAACAATGAAAGAAAAATTAGTTAAAATCTTCCCTGGTTATGTATTTATTGAATTGATCGTTACCGATGATTCATGGTTCGTTGTACGTAATACACCAGGTGTAACTGGATTCTTAGGATCTAGTGGTGGGGGTACAAAACCAGTACCACTTCCTCCAGATGAAATCAATCCAATACTGAAGAAATGTGGACTAATCGAAGTGCAGAAACTAGATATCGTAGTTGGTGAGAAAGTTAGAGTAATAACTGGACCATTTAGAGATCAAATTGGTGCAATCGATTCTATTGATGAAGAGAAACAAGAACTTACTGTTTTAGTAGATATGTTTGGTCGTCAAACACCAGTCGAATTATCGTTCGAAGATATCGAAAAGCTGTAATAGAATTTCCTTGACATATATAATATAGATGTTGTATAATAGCGTGGCATGCAATGTGCCATGCTATTTTTTGAGTGGGAGGATTGGAATAAATCTGATTACCACATCACGAAAAAAGAGGAGGTGTCTTTCGTGGCTAAAGAAATTAAGACTCTAGTAAAATTGCAAATACAAGCAGGTAAAGCTAACCCGGCTCCACCAGTTGGTCCAGCTCTTGGGCAAGCAGGTGTGAACATCCAAGAATTTTGTACAAAATTCAACGATCAAACACGTGATAAAATGGGAAGTGTTATCCCAGTAGTTATTACTGTTTATAAGGACAGAAGTTTTACATTCGTTACTAAAACTCCACCAGCAAGTGACTTACTTAAAAAAGCAGCTGGAATTAGTAAAGGATCAGGAAATCCGTTAAAGGAAAAAGTTGCAACAATTACTAAAGCGCAATTACAAGAAATTGCGGAAACAAAAATGGCTGACTTAAATGCAAACGACATTGAAGCAGCAATGAACATTATTGCAGGATCTGCAAGAAATATGGGAATACTAATAGAAGAATAAGCAAAGCATTTAGTTGTAAATTATATACAGCTAATTGTGGGAGGAAATTCCGTTAGACCACATTTAGGAGGTAAAAACAATGGCTAAAAAAGGTAAAAAATTCTTAGCTGCAGCGGCTCAAGTTGGAGATCAAGCATATCCAATCAAAGAAGCAGTTGCGTTACTGAAAAAAGTATCATTCGAAGGATTTGATGCATCGGTAGAATTCGCTATGAGACTAAACTTAGATCCTCGTAAAGCAGAACAAAACTTACGTGGTGCAGTAGTACTGCCACACGGTACTGGTAAAACAAAAAGAGTTTTAGTATTTGCGCAAGGTGAAAAAGCGAAAGAAGCAGAAGCAGCAGGTGCTGACTTTGTAGGAGACGATGAATTAGTTCAAAAAGTCTTACAAGGTTGGTTAGATTTTGATACAGTAGTAGCTACTCCAGATATGATGAGTAAGGTTGGTAAACTAGGTCGTACATTAGGACCAAGAGGTTTAATGCCTAACCCAAAAACTGGAACAGTAACTATGGATGTAACAAAAGCAGTTAACGAAATTAAAGCTGGTAAAGTTGAATATCGTGTAGACAAAGTTGGTAACATTCATTTATCAATTGGTAAAGTATCATTTGATGAAGTTCAGTTATGTGAAAACTTAAAAGTAATCTACGAAACGATGTTAAAACTAAGACCATCTACTGTTAAAGGTGTGTTTATACAAAACGTAGCAATCGCATCTACAATGGGACCTGGAATTAAAGTTGACACAGAATCAATTTTAGTTTCATAATTAGAAACACAAAACAATCGAATAAAAACTTTATGTCCGAGACTTGGGTGCCCAAAAGCTTAATACCCCAACGAGATTAAAAGATGAATAATATAACTTATCCTCTTTTGTCCATGACATAAGAGGTTTTTATTTATACACTATCACATTTATGGAGGTGGAAAAGTGTCAGAAAAAGCAATCGCTCGTAAAAAAGAAGAAGTTATCGCTTTATCAGAAAGAATGCAAAATGCAAGAAGTTTTGTAATCGTTGATTATAGTGGACTTACTGTAGAGCAAGTTACAAAACTTAGAGTTGAATTACTAGAAAATAACTGTGAAATGGCAGTTATCAAAAACAACATAACAAAGAGAGCTGCTGAAGCTATGGGTCGTGGTGAAGTTGGAGAAGCATTAACTGGACCAAACGCAGTAGTATTCAGTCATGAAGATAGCGTAAGTGCTGCTAAAATCGTATATGATTTTGCATTAGAAAACAAAGCGCTAGAATTAAAAGTTGGTGTTGTTGACGGTGAATACATGGATCAAGAAAACATCCAAGTTATCGCAACTATCCCATCAAGAGAAACATTATTAACAATGATTGCAGCGGGTATTTTAATGCCAGCGAAAGAATTTGCAATCGGACTGGATTTAATGGCTCAAAAATTAGAAAATCCAGAAACACAAGAAAATCAAGAAATCCCTGAAGCGGAATAATAGGAGGAAATAACAATGGCATTAGCAAACAAAGATATCATCGCAGCATTAGGTGAAAAAACTTTATTAGAATTAAAAGAATTAGTGGATATGATGAAAGAAGAATTTGGAGTAGATCCAAGTGCAGTTTCAGTTGCAGCAGCAGGACCTGCAGTAGATGAAGGACCAACTGAAGTATCAGTTATCTTAGAGTCACCAGGAGCTAGCAAAATTCCAGTAATCAAAATCGTAAGAGAAATCACTGGTTTAGGATTAAAAGAAGCAAAAGGTGTAGTTGATAGCGCACCAACAGCAGTTAAAGAAAACATCACACCAGAAGCTGCAGAAGAATTAAAAGAAAAATTAGAAGCAGCTGGAGCAGTAGTTACAATTAAATAATTTCTCAAAACAAAACAACCAGAGTGCTATGCTCTGGTTTTTGTGCTTTTAAAGAAACAGTAATAGGAGTTGATTAAATGACTCATTACTTTTCCGAGACAAATGACACATTGAAAAGTAATCCTCGGTTGATTACTTTCAATGTGAATGATGTATCCCTTACCTTTAAAACAGATATTGGTGTTTTCTCAAAAGATAGGTTTGATCGCGGTACCGAGGTATTGTTATCAGATTTTGAAATTGATAAAAACGTTAAAAATGCTTTGGATTTAGGGTGTGGATACGGTGTTGTGGGAATCTATCTCAACAAGAAGTACGGCATTAAAGTCGACATGGTTGATGTTAATAAACGTGCGGTAAACTTAAGCAAAGATAATGTCTTATTAAATAGTGTAGAAGCTGAAGTGTTCTTAAGTGACGGATTTGCTAATATTAAAGACGAATACGATTTAATAGTAACAAATCCACCAATAAGAGCTGGTAAAGAGACTGTCTACAAATTCTTTTCTGACGCAAGAAACTATTTAACCAAAGATGGATCATTCGTAATTGTGATCAATAAGAAACACGGTGCAGAGAGTGCATTCCGTAAATTACAAACAATTTATCAGACAGTAGAAATTGTTAGGCGTAAAAAAGGCTTTCAAGTAATTAGGTGTAAAAAGTAATTGACCTATTGACAGAAATATGATATCATATTAAATTGCCGAAAGATGCGCTTTTTTGCGTTTATAGTACTATTTATACTAAAAAAATGGGGTGAAGTTTGTGAGTTACAAATTAGTTCAATATGGTAAGAAACGAGAACGACGAAATTACTCTAGAGTAAAGTCAAACGTTGATTTACCAGACCTTATCAGAGTACAAACAGATTCATTTGCTTGGTTCATAGAAACTGGGTTGAAAGAGTTATTTAGAGATATCTCGCCAATTCAGAACTTTACAGAAAACATAGAGCTTTATTTTGAAGGACACGAATTGGGTGAAGAAAAATACAACATCAACGATTCTAAAGTTAAAGATATGACCTATTCAAAGCCATTACGTGTCAATGTAAAACTAGTCAACAAAGAGACTGGTGAAATTAAAGAACAAAAAATATTTATGGGAGATTTCCCAATTATGTCACCAACTGGGTCTTTCATTATCAACGGTAGTGAACGTGTAATCGTTTCACAGATTGTTCGTAGTGCTGGTGTTTTCTTTAGTGAAAACATCGATAAAAAGACTTTAAAAAGTAAATACTTAGGACAAGTAATCCCGACTCGTGGAGCTTGGCTAGAGTATGAAATGGGATCTAAAGACGTATTATTCGTTAAACTAGATCGTAGTAAAAAAATTCCCTTAACTACTCTACTTAGAGCGTTAGGTTTTTCTAGTAATGAACAAATTTTAGAAACGTATGGTGAAAATGAGTTATTAGAACTTACGTTAGCTAGAGACATTACAAAGACAAGTGATGAAGCAATTAAGGAAGTATATTCTAAATTGCGTCAAGGAGAAACGGCTACAGTAGACGGTGCAAAATCGTTCTTAGTTTCTCGTTTATTTGATTCAAAACGTTACGATCTTGCAGAAGTAGGACGTTATAAAATCAATAAAAAATTAGATGTATTGAATAGAGTTCATGGTAAAAAACTAGCATATGATTTGGTTGATCCTGAAACTGGGGAAGTAATCGTTGAAAAAGAAACTCATATCAGTAATGCTATCATTGAAAAGTTAAAAGATTACCGTGAGTTATTTACACAAAAAGTACCTGGTGTTTGTGCATATGAACTTGAATATGACTTCACAACACAACTAGAAATTTTCAGATCTGCAGAATTAGAGGGGACATTAATTTTTGACTACTTAACAAATGAAGAGTTATTACAAGAAATTAAAAGTCAAGATTATCAAGAACCTAAAACATATTATAAAAACTACCTAAAATCTCTTGGTAAAACTGAAAAAATGTTAACCGAAGAACTAGGAAAACCATATGTAAAAGAATTGAAAGCGAAATTCGAGTCTGTTTTCGAAAACGAAAATGTATATGTTGAATTGGCTGAGATTCAAGTATTAGAAGTATTAAATAAAAACGAATTTGAAGATGAATACGTTGTTAAAGTAATTGGAAATAATAGTTACGAAGATGTAGTACATATCGTACCATCTGATATTATTGCTTCAATTAGTTACTACTTAAATTTATTCAAACGTGTTGGATCACTTGATGACATCGATCATCTTGGAAACAGACGTCTTCGTTTAATTGGAGAACTTCTTAAAAATCAATTCCGTATTGGTCTTACAAAAATGGAGAAAAACGTTAAAGACAGAATGTCAACAAAAGAACCTGATGAAATTACACCACAAAAATTGATTAACATTCGTCCATTAACTTCTTCTTTAAAAGAATTCTTTGGAAGTAGCCAGTTGTCACAATTCATGGCACAAACAAACCCACTTGATGAGTTAACACATAAACGTCGTATTTCAGCACTTGGACCTGGTGGTCTTACAAGAGATAGAGCTGGATTCGAAGTTCGTGACGTTCACCACAGTCATTATGGACGTATTTGTCCTATCGAAACTCCTGAGGGACAAAACATTGGATTGATTAACAGTTTGGCATCTTATGTAAAAGTAAATAAATACGGATTTATGGAAACACCATATTTACGTGTATTAGCAAGTGAAGATGGAACAGTATCTGTAACAGATGAAATGGTATATTTAAGTGCTGATGAAGAAGAACGTTTCATCATCGCCCAAGGAAATACCGTAGTTAATGATAGAAATGAAATTGTACATGCACAAGTAGTTGGACGTTTTCAAGGTGAAACAAGTATGCATCCAAAAAATCGTTTAGAGTTAATGGATGTATCGCCAAAACAAATCGTATCTATTAGTACAGCATGTATTCCTTTCTTAGAACATGATGATGCGAACCGTGCACTAATGGGTGCGAACATGCAACGTCAAGCAATTCCTTTATTAATTCCTGAAGCACCATTCGTAGGAACTGGTATTGAATACAAAGCTGCACATGATAGTGGTAGTGCACTAGTTGCACATAACGATGGTGTTGTTGAGTTTGTTGATGCGAATGAAATAAGAATTAGAAACACAGAAGGAAAACTAGATAAATATGAAATGTACAAATTCCAACGTTCAAACCAAGGAACTTGTATTAACCAATCACCAATTGTTGCAATGGGTGATGTTGTAAAAGCGAGTGATACAATTACCGATGGTCCATCAATGGACGAAGGTGAACTTGCACTAGGACGTAACGTCGTAGTTGCATTCATGACATGGAACGGATACAACTATGAGGATGCAATCATCATGAGTGAACGTCTAGTAAAAGAAGATGTATATACATCAATCCATATTGAGAAATATGAAATCGAAGCTCGTGATACAAAATTAGGTAAAGAAGAAATCACTAGAGAAATTCCTCACGTAAGTGATGAAGGACGCCGTTATTTAGACGATAAAGGTATCATCATCCCAGGTGCTGAAGTATTTGAAGGAGATATCTTAGTTGGTAAAGTAACGCCAAAAGGTGTAACCGATCCAACACCAGAAGACAAATTATTACTAGCAATATTCGGTGAGAAATCACGTGAAGTTCGTGATACATCATTAAAAGTTCCACACGGTGGTGGAGGTATTGTACAAAGCGTAAAATACTTCAGTCGTGCAAACGGGGATGAATTAAGCCCAGGTGTTAATGAAGTTGTTAGAATTTATATCGTACAAAAACGTAAAATCAACGAGGGAGACAAAATGGCAGGTCGCCATGGTAATAAGGGTGTTATCTCGAAAATTTTACCAGTTGAAGACATGCCTTATATGGAAGATGGAACACCGATTGACATCATGTTAAACCCACTAGGGGTACCATCACGTATGAATATCGGACAAGTTTTAGAAATTCACTTAGGAATGGCTGCCAAACGTTTAGGATTACATGTTGCAACTCCTGTATTTGATGGTGTAGAAAACAGTGACCTAGAACGTATTATGGAAGAAGCTGGAATGGCTCCTGATGGAAAACAAACATTGTACTCAGGAATCACTGGAGAACCATATGACAACCGTATTAGTGTTGGTGTAATGTATATGATTAAATTAGACCACATGGTTGATGATAAATTACATGCTCGTTCAGTTGGACCTTACACACTTGTAACCCAACAACCAATGGGTGGTAAAGCACAAAACGGTGGACAACGTTTTGGAGAAATGGAAGTATGGGCACTAGAAGCATATGGTGCTGCGTACGCTCTTCAAGAAATGTTAACGGTTAAATCAGATGATATTATCGGAAGAAACAAAGTGTTTAGAGCAATTGTTGATGGGAAAAGTATTCCAGCACCAAGCTTACCTGAATCATTCCGAGTATTGACTAGAGAATTACAATCACTAGGAATCTATGTTGAGTTAATCAATAGAGAAACTGGTGTGAATGAAGCAAACAAATCATTAGTAAACGAAGACAGTGAAGACTATATTACTAAATATGGTTTCGAGTCTTAGAAAGTAGGGTGATTTTATGAGTCAGAGATTTTCACATTATAAGATTAGATTGGCGTCTCCTGAAGAGATAAGAGGTTGGTCATTTGGTGAAGTTAAGAAGCATGAGACAATTAATTACCGTACGTTAAAACCAGAAAAAGATGGTTTATTCTGTGAAGTAATTTTCGGTCCTACTAAGGATTATCAATGTGCTTGTAGTAACAAATCAAAAAGATCAAGCCACACTGGAAAAAAATGTCCAGTATGTGGTGTTGAAATAACAGAAAGTAAAGTTCGTCGTGAACGTATGGGACATATCGAGTTAGCAGCACCAGTTGTTCATACTTGGTACTTGAGAAACAGCCCATCGAGATTGGCTACTTTACTGGATTTAAAAGCAAAAGATTTAGAAGAAGTTGTATACTTAGCTAGTTATATCGTTATTGAAGCTGGAGATACAGACTTACAATACAAACAAATTTTAAGTGAAGCAGAATATTCAGTGAAATATATGGAATATGGTTCTCGCTTCAAAGCTTTAAGTGGTGCAGAAGCAGTTAAAGTACTACTTAAAAAATTAGATTTAAAATACGAAGCGTTGAAATTAAGAAAAGATTTACCAACAGCTTCTAAACAAAAGCGTGAAAAAATCATTAAAAGATTAGAAGTTGTAGAAGCGATTGCTAGTAGCGATAACTTACCAGAATGGATGGTTCTAGATGTATTACCTGTAATCCCTCCAGAATTACGCCCAATGGTTCAATTAGATGGTGGACGTTTCGCAACAACCGATTTAAATGATTTATATCGAAGAATCTTAAACAGAAACAACCGTTTAAAGAGACAATTCGAGCAAAACGCTCCACACTTAATTACGAAAAACGAAAAACGTATGTTACAAGAAGCAGTTGATGCTTTGATTGATAACTCTAAACGTGGACGTAAAGTAGTTGAGAAAAACAGACCATTAAAATCATTAAGTGATTTATTACGTGGGAAACAAGGTCGTTTCAGACAAAACTTACTTGGAAAACGTGTTGATTATTCAGGACGTTCTGTAATCGTAGTAGGTCCAGATCTTGAAATGTACCAATGTGGACTACCAAAAGAAATGGCTGTTACTTTATTTAAACCATTTGTTATTAAAGAATTAATTGAGCGTGAAATCGCGTCAAACATTAAAAGTGCAAAACGTATGGTTGAGTTACTTCAAGATGACCGTATTTGGGATGTACTAGAAGATGTAATTAGAGAGCATCCGGTTTTACTAAACCGTGCACCAACCTTACATAGACTAGGAATTCAAGCATTTGAGCCTAAACTAGTAGAAGGAAAAGCAATTAGACTACACCCATTGGTAACAACTGCATTCAATGCAGACTTTGATGGGGATCAAATGGCTGTCCATGTTCCACTAAGTGAAGAAGCACAAGCAGAAGCACGTGTTTTAATGCTCGCATCAAACAACATTCTTAATCCAAAAGATGGGAAACCAATCGTTACACCATCACAGGATATGGTATTAGGTAACTATTACTTAACACAAGAAAAAGCAGGAGAAAAAGGTGAAGGTAGTGTCTTTGGTCGTGTTGACGAAGTAACAATTGCTTACGAAAACAAACTAATCACACTTCATACAAGAATCGCAATGAAGGGTAGTGCACTTGGTAATGCACCACTAACAGATGAACAACGTGATGGATACTTAATAACAACTTACGGAAAACTAAACTTCAATAGTATCTTACCTCGTGAATTTGCGTACTTAAATGAACCAACACTAATAAATCTTCAAAAACAAAAAGATCCCGAAACAGGAGTTGAGGAATACAAAACTCCTGACAAATACTTCTTACCAAAAGGATCTAACATCAAAGAAGAAATCAAAAAAATGCCATTAGTATCGCCATTTAAAAAAGGTTTCTTATCACAAATTATTTCTGAAGTATTCATTGTCTTCAAAATCAATGAAACATCAAAAATGTTAGATAAACTGAAAAACTTAGGATTTAAGTACTCAACACAAGCTGGTATTACAGTTAGTGCGAGTGACGTTAAAGTGTATTCGAAAAAAGTTGAAGAAGTAGAAGCTACACAGAAAAAAGTAGATGCACTATATCAAACATATGAAATGGGTCTATTAACGGATTACGAAAGATATAAATTAGTAATCAAAGAATGGGCAGAAGTTAAAAATAGAATCCAAAAAGGATTAATGGCAGAACTAACACACGATAATCACATCTTTATGATGAGTGATTCTGGTGCCCGTGGTAATGCATCAAACTTCACACAGTTGGCTGGGATTCGTGGATCAATGGCCAATACAAAACGTGAAGGATTAAATACCGCTTATAACATTAAAGCAGGTATCAAATCAACCATTGAGTTACCAGTAAAATCTTCATTTATTGAAGGTTTAACGATGTCAGAGTTCTTTATCTCTACACATGGTGCGCGTAAAGGTTCTACCGATACAGCATTAAAAACAGCCGATTCAGGTTACTTAACAAGACGTTTAGTTGACGTATCTCAAGATCTAGTAATCACCGAAGAAGACTGTAAAACAGATAGAGGTACAACAGTAAGAGAAATCGTTCATAGTGATGGGAAAGAAATTGTCCCATTAATCGACCGTTTAATCGGAAGATACACTAGTGAAACTGCAGTGCATCCAGAAACCGGAGAAGTACTCATCGAAAAAGGTGGATACATCACAGATGATATCGCCAAACAAATCGTTGAAGCTGGTATCCTCGAAATTAAAATTAGAAGTATATTAACTTGTGATGCAAAACAAGGTGTTTGTAAAAAATGTTACGGACAAAACTTGTCAACTGGGGACAAAGTTGAAGTTGGTGAAAGTGTTGGTACAATCGCCGCTCAATCAATTGGTGAACCAGGTACACAGTTAACAATGCGTACCTTCCATACGGGTGGAGTTGCCGGTGCGGATATTACCCAAGGGTTGCCTCGTATTCAAGAGTTATTTGAAGCACGTACACCAAAAGGTAAAGCTGTAATTGCTGAATTTGATGGAACAATCAGTGAAATTGAAATCGTTGAAGAAAGATATAAAGTTACTG
Organism: Xianfuyuplasma sp.; assembly: GCA_041555275.1. Taxonomy (GTDB): domain Bacteria; phylum Bacillota_I; class Bacilli_A; order Izemoplasmatales; family Izemoplasmataceae; genus Xianfuyuplasma. Next base: position 17,069 of record JBFFKS010000005.1, read on the forward strand.
TTGAAAACGGACTTGAATCTCAAGTATACGAAACAAACAGTGGTGTTACCTTATTAGTTGAAGAAGGACAAGATGTTAGAGCTGGACATAAAATTACGGACGGTTCAATCGATCCAAAACAATTATTAAAAGCAACAGATGCAGAAACTGCACAACAATATATCTTAGCTGAAGTACAAAAAGTATATCGTGCCCAAGGGATTGAAATCTCAGATAAGCATATTGAAATTATCATTCACCAAATGATGAAAAAAATCAATGTTGTCTTAGAAGGAGATACATTATTATTACCAGGTGCACAAGTATCAATAAGAGAATTTAAAGAAGCGAACATAGAAGCATTAAGAGCAAGAAAACGTCCGGCAATTGGACGCCCTGCTTTATTAGGTATTACGAGAGCTTCGTTACGAAGCGAATCATTCCTAAGTGCTGCTTCATTCCAGGAAACAACAAGAGTCTTAACAGATGCTGCAATTCGTGGTAAAGTCGATTATCTAGTAGGATTAAAAGAAAACGTAATTATAGGTGGACTTATCCCTGCAGGTACTGGTATCTTACGAGATACTAAATTCGAATATGAAAAACCAAAAGCAATTGAAGAAGATGTTGTTGTAGAACAAGAAGAAGACAATCCATTCGCTTTAGAAGATTATCAATTTTAATTAAATAGCAGCCTTGCGCTGCTATTTTTTTATGGTATAATATTTGAGAGGTGATGTGTATGGCATATTGTTCAAAATGTGGGATAGAGAAAGAGGAATTTGGACAATGCCCTAATTGTGGGTATCAAGAACCAAATCAAATGAATCAAGTGAATCCAAATGATAAAGGTGGATTTTTATATTTTTTACTTGGAGCATGTATTCCTATTGTTGGATTCATCTTATTTTTTGTTTGGAAAGACACAAACCCAAAAAGTGGAAAGGCAGCTGGACTTGGAGCATTAATGATTTTACCAATGATTATTATTATGGGTATTCTTAGTGCATTTATTATACCTGCTGTTGGAGCGATTATCGGTAATGCTGAAAAAGACATGATCTATCAGGATGCTCTTATCATCGAACAAGCCGCAGTAATCTACTGCTCTCAAGAAGACTGCGATGATACAGTGGAGTTAACAATGAGCGAAATTAGAATGTATGTCAGTAATTTTCACGAACCAGATTATGAAATAGATAATAATACAATTGTAGCTACTGGTACACTGGGGATATGGCATGTATATTTAGAGCCAGTAGGAACAGGTGGTTATGAGTTTCCAAACTATTTGGTTCCATCGGAAAGTGGTAGGGATGACTGTGTAACGGATACTGATTAAGGATTGAGGTGAACCAAATGAAAGCATATAAAATACTATTAACAGTATTTGCGATTATTGCAATAGTATCAATCTTCTATATCGAGTATGGTATCTTCATTACAGCAATCGGTGTAATGACGTTGTTGTACTATATTATGATAAGAATTAATATTCAACACAAACTTAAAAAGACAACACCACTTAAATACATTGGTGGAATAGTTTTGGCATACCCATCAATATATATTATTCTTGTACTAATTGGATTAGGATTTAATCCAGGAATTATTCCTATATTAGTTGCATTATTAGCATTTAATGTTTATTCTTATATTACGAATTTAAAAACAAAAACAAAATAGCGCCGCTTTAGCTCAGGTGGTAGAGCAATGCCATGGTAAGGCAGAGGTCATAGGTTCAAGTCCTATATGCGGCACCAGTTTACCTATTTAAGCCCTTTAAGGGCTTTTTTATTTGTATATTATTAGGGTGTGACCTCTGCTAGAATAAGCAGTTGCTCATATATATAATTTAAGGTGTAAATGTAAAAGTATAGTTTAAAAGGACACACGTAGCTAACCACTGTTCAGAACCACA
>JBFFKS010000006.1:0-17704 GCA_041555275.1 Xianfuyuplasma sp.
AGGTTAAATCTTATTTGGAATCGCAACATCCGGAAATTTGTGGTAAGTGTATACCATGTCGTGATGGTGTAGTTAAATTGGAAAAATTACTCGACAAGTATATGAATGAAACAGCTACACTCAAAACTCTAAAAGAGATTGAGCAGTTAACGTATAACTTAAGAGCTAGCCGATGTAGTATAGGGCTAGATATTGGTAAAAACATGGAGGTTGTTTTAGAAAACAATTATAACGTTCTATACAACCCAATAAAAAAATATTAAGGAGGAGAACTAATGGCTAAAATTACAATTAATGGACAAACAATCAAAGTCAAAAAAGGTACTTCCATCCTTAATGCAGCAGCAAGCATTGGCATTGAGATTCCGACTTTATGTTTTATCGAAGAAATCAATGAAATCGGATTCTGTCGCGTCTGTGTTGTTGAAGTTGAAGGGGAACAAGATTTAGTTTCAGCTTGTAACACAGAAGTGTCAAATGGAATGGTAATCTATACTGACAGTGATACTGTAATTAATTCACGTACAACTACTTTACAATTACTCGCATCAAGACATCGTTTTGATTGCTGGAGATGTCCAAAAGATGGTATGTGTGAATTCTATGATTTACTAAAATATCATGACGTTGTCTTTGAAGAATTTGGTCCAGGAGTGGGAAGAAGTTCAGAAATTATTCCTGGTACAGGTATTTCACAAGACCAATCAAAATGTGTACTGTGTAAAAGATGTGTCGCAGTATGTAACGATGTTGTAACAGCGAAGGTATTTAAATTTAGAGACGACGATGGGATGAATCCTGTCGTATCACCAACACCAGGTTTATCTTTTGACGAATCAGGATGTATCTTCTGTGGACAATGTGTTAAATCTTGTCCTACTGGAACACTTTTTGAAACAGATCATGTTAAAAGAGTAGAAGCATTATTAAGAGATTCAAATAAAACAGTTGCAGTGCAAATTTCACCTTCTGTTAAAAGTTCTATTGCAGAAGAATTTGGATATTTAGTTGGGTATGAAGTAAAAGATATCGAACCTAAAATATATGAAGCACTAAAACTACTAGGATTTGATGAAATCACAGACACAGCCTGGGCAAATGACTTAACAATTATGGAAGAAAGTAATGAATTAATCTTTCGTTTACAAAACGGTGGAACATTACCTTTATTCACATCAAGCTGTCCTGCTTGGGTAAGATATACAGAATTATACAAACCAGAATTTTTAGAACATTTATCAACGGCAAAATCTCCACACATGATGCAAGGTGCTTTAATCAAAGCGTATTTTGGTCCAAAACATCTGGATAAAAAACCTTCAGATATGGCTGTAGTATCAATTATGCCTTGTACAGCTAAGAAACATGAGATCAGCCGAGAAGAGATGGAAGTAGATGGTGTTCGTGATGTCGATGCAGTATTAACTGTTCGTGAAATCGCAAAAATGATAAAACGAAAAGGAATCGATTTCAAACGTTTAGAAGGAAAACCAGTTGCTAGCAAACTAAAAGAATTTAGTGAAGCATCAAATATTCTTGGAGCAAGCGGAAGAGCAATGGAAGCAACACTTCGTGCGGTATCTAATTCGTTAGCGAATGAACCACTTAAAGACATCACTTTCAAAACAACATTTGGAGACAATAAAGCATCACATGGATTAATCGAAGAAGCGACAGTAAATATCGCTGGAAATAAACTAAATATCGCCGTGGTACAAGGTGGTACTGCCATTAAAGAAATGTATGAACGTATTGAAAATGGTAAAAAGCAATACCACTTCATTGAATTTATGACGTGTCCAGGTGGATGTGTTAATGGTGGAGGAACACCAATCGTTCAGGATTTACCAGTACATGAAGTTATTCGCCGTAGAAATGAAGCGATGTGTGTGCAAAATGAACAAGATTTACCACTTAGAAAATCACATGAAAACCAAGCCGTATTAAAAGCATATGATGAATTTTTAGAAAAAGCCAATAGTGAGATAGCACACAAATACCTACATACGAGTTACAGCAAGAAAGAATTCAAGAAGGAATAAAGGTGAAATAAATGATTACTGAAAACAAGACATTTTTAGAACCTAAAAAGGTATATATCCCTTTAACAGATAACCAAAGCAAGATAGCTAACGTTAAAGTTAACGAGGGAGACAAAGTAATCACTGGACAAGTGGTAGCTGAAAAATTTAACGGAAAAGTTAAAACACCAGTTATTGCAACAATCAGTGGTGAGGTAATTGGCTTTACTGAAAAAATGGATCGTCATGGTAAATTGGTAGACCATGTGATCATCGAAAATGATTTTAAAAGAAGTACGGTAGATTTAAAAGCATTTCCAAATGAAATTGCACCAGCTGAAATAAGAAATAGATTAAATATTTTAGGCGTAAAAGAAGTATCATATGATGGGCTTTTTACAGAAATAGATTTTTCTAATCCTGTGGAACACGTGATTGTAAATGCTGTATTTAATAACGAACCATTCGTTTCAACAGAATACGGATTTGTAATGAAGTATGCTGAAGAAATTGCAGATGGAATTGTATTACTAGGTAAAGCTGCATATGCAAAAACAGTGACAATAATCGTTGATAAATTTATGGATGTCGAAGCATATGAAGAATTAGGAAAAGCAATTAGTGATAAAGAGATTGATTTAAAGTTAATCAACACGAAAAAGATTAAAGGGTGGGATTACAAGATAGCACAAAAGCTTGTAAAAGAACCACTTACTAATAACCTCTTAGACAATGGAATATTATATACTACAGTCGATGCAGCGAAAATGGTGCACGATGCAATTAGAGAAGGAATGCCATTGACAAAAAGACAAGTAGCTATCACAGGAGATTCCCTAAAATCAAATGCAATATACGATGTAAGAATTGGTACGTTGTTTAGTGATTTAGTGGATGACCTTGAAGGATATAATGAATCAGAAAATATGAATTTACATATCGGTAATTACCTTACAGGAACACAATTACCGACCGATGATTTTGCAATCACAGGTAGTGTTGATAGTATTGAAGTGAGTGATTTTGAAGAAGAGGAAGAAGATGTATGTATCAAATGTGGAGATTGTAATGATATCTGCCCTGCAGGAATCTTACCACAAAACATTATGGATGCAGAATTAAGAAACGTAAATCAGAGAATCGTAGAATTAAACACAAATGAATGCGTTGAGTGTGGATTATGTACATTTGTATGTCCATCAAAAATCAACGTACTTGAATGGGTGCGACGTGCGAAACGTCGTGTCGGATAGGAGGACATCATGACATTTAAAACAAAGAAACCTTCAGTAAGGTTCTCCCAACAACGTTCTTATAAACGTCAACTTAACCTTCATCTCGCTGTCATTATTGTTGCCATTGCAGCAATCTTCTTAAAAACATTTATTCCTGCATTATCAGGAGAAGAAACAACTGCCTTAGCATTTAAAGTGTTCTTAATGTTAGTAACAGGAGTTGTTGTTAGTTTATTCGTTGAAATCGTGTATGCGATAAGCGAAGGAACTGTTGAAAAATTTTATTCATATAAATCGTATGTTGATCCAATTAACACCGGTTTATTAATCGCACTAGTTTTACCTTCAGTTACACCAATTTACGTTCTTGTATTAGCAGTAATTATCGGTGTATTTGCAGGAAAATTAGTATATGGTGGTTATGGATTCTATATCTTCAATCCAGTACTTGTAGGGGTATTATTTGCAATGTTAAGCTTTAGTACTCAATTAGTAGTAGTTGGAACTCCTTTACAAGCATTAAAAGATGCAATGTCAGGTGTTACAACACAAGTTGATTTATGGCCATTAATTTTTGGTAATTACGAGGCAATCGCAATTGGTAGTGCAGGTGTAATAATCTTACTACTAGCATTCATTTACTTATGTGTTACAAGAGTGATTGATTTACGCATAAGTGGTGTATTCTTAGTTGCAGTTGCTGTGATTAGTTTTATAATTGGTTACTTCAATGGATTTGCATTGGATTATATTTTAATTAACTTAATAACAGGACTAACAATGTTTGGAGCTGTCTTTCTCATTAGTGAAAGTGTCAGTTCACCAACAAGTCGCGAAACGAAAATTATTTATGCTACAGTAGTTGCAATTTTAACAATGATGGTTCGTGTATTAGGAACATATAACGAAGGTGTTATCTTCGCAATACTATTTGGGAATATGTTAACACCATTCATTAATAGAACTGTGAAACGTTCAAACCAAAAGACATTAATTAAAACAGTTATCTTTAGTGTTCTGATGGTTGTACTAGTTGGTGCAGTATTAGGATTAATGCTCAATAATCGTATTGAAGAAGCAAATGCATTTATAGGAGGTATTCTTCTATGAAAACATTAAAATTAGTTGGAATGTTAACACTAATAGTTGTGTCATTTAGTTTACTTGTTTGGGTAGCAAATGACGTCACAGCACCGATTATTGCAGAACGAAAAATTATAGAAGCAAATGCAGCTAAATTTGATGTATTACCAAGTTTAGATGCTACTGCAGATGCAGATGCTTTAGATAAAAATGTTACCACATATGATTTATCAGGAACATCAATAACCGAGTTATATGTTTTTGAAGGAAAAGGATATATTTACAAAGCAGAATTTGGTGGATTTGCTTCGACAATTGTATACTTAGTTGGAGTAGATACAAATAATAATGTTACAGGATTAAAAATTCTAGAACAAAATGATTCTCCAGGTTATGGTGCAGCAATTGGGGAAGCATGGTTTAGTGAACAATTTTCGACAGGTAAAACAGCAGAAGGATTACAAGATGGAGAATTTGATGGTATCAGTGGAGCAAGTGCTACAACTGGTGGATTCACAGGTTCTATCAATAAAGTAATGTCATTCCACTTAACCACTTTCGGTGGTGTTGTGGCAGAAACTTTTGAAGAAAAATTAGCTCGCTTAAGTGGAGAATTATTCCCTGATGCAGTGTTCACTGATGTGACTGCAGATAATGAAGCAAGCAATGCATTTGAAATATTGTTTGAAGCTAAAATAGCGGATGATGTTGTTGGATACGTTTACTATATTGAAGCTGGTGGAGCAAATTATGCTGCTCCAACCACACACAATCACTTCTTAATTGGAATTAACAAAGACGGTGAATTCACTGGGTTCAGTATGATTGAAACAACAGATACATCTGGAATTATAGATTATTACAAAACTACAGATTTCAGTGATGAATTTGTTGGAGATTCAATCGATGATTTAAGCATTGATGCAGACGGAGGAGCTACTGAAACATTTAATAAAATAGAAACTGCAGTGAAAAACGCAATCGTATATCATAGTGCTAATTTCTCAGTAATAACTGAAGGAGAAACAGAAGAACAAAAATTCGCTAGATTAACAACAAATATTTTTGGAGTCTATACAGATCTAGAAGATATCACTAGAGACAATCCAGCGAGTCATGATATTGATAAAATTGCAAATATCACAAATGACGGAACTTACCTAGGGGTATCGTATTTCGTTGAAGCAAAAATAAATGATGTTGTTTACAAATTAGTTGTAGGAATAAATCCAGCAGGTGAAGTTGTAGGTACGCAATATATTTACGAAGAGGATGTTTATACAGAAGCAGAAATAACTGCAATTACTGATTTGGTACTTGTTTACCATACAGCAAATGGTCTTGGAAGACCGGTAGCGCCTGTACTAGATGATGCTGATTTATTATTGGCCTTCGCAGGAGCAGATCACTTTGTAAGTATTTATGATACTTTAACTTACAACTCAACAATTTATAATGTATATGAAGCACAAGACGCAACGGATGCAGTATTAGGATATGTATATCACTTTAAAGCATCAGGAAGAAGTCAATCGCATATTGAAATCGTATACGGATTTAACATATTAGGGTCTTCGGTAACAATCGGTGTATTAACTGGTGATACAGAGTCATGGGATGATGCAGCATTTGATTTCTATACAGGCGGAGAAACGTGGCCAAATACTACGTGGTTAGATAATTGGGAAAATCAAGTGATTGATGATATTGATGATTCTCAGATAGATACAGTAGCAGGAGTAACAGATACTACAGGTGGAGTTAAAGCTGCGATAGAAGAAGTGATTGATTTCCATAAAGCAGAAATTATAGGAGGTGGATCATAATGGCAAAACATGAAAAATCATTAGGCGAAATCTTCTCAAATGGGATTTTAAAACAAAACCCAACTTTTGTTCAATTTTTAGGAATGTGTCCAACTCTTGCAGTAACAAAAACTGTGGAGAGTGCACTTGGTATGGGAGCGGGAGTTATCTTCGTATTGGTAATGAGTAACTTAGTAATTTCATTAATCAGAAAATACGTTCCTCGTGAGGTACGTATCCCAATTTATATCGTAGTAATCGCATCTTTAGTAACGGTATTAGAAATGTTTATGAATGCATTTGTACCTGATTTAGCGGCACAGTTAGGAACCTTCCTAGCATTAATCGTTGTTAACTGCTTAATCTTAGGACGTGCAGAGGCATTTGCAAGTAAAAATGGTCCTGTTAAATCAATGGTTGACGGACTAGGTATGGCATTAGGATTTACAGGTGGAATCACATTAATTGCGCTATTCCGTGAAGCTTTAGGAAAAGGATCAATTACAGTGTGGGGTGAATTATCATTCCAATTAATTCCGGATAATTTCCAAATCAGCATATTAGTTGAGAGTGCTGGAGCATTCTTAGTGTTTGCAATTTTAGTTGCCACAATCAATAAAATTAGATTTAATCGTGAAGAAAGAAATGAGGTGGCATAATGGAATTAATTGCTATTGCATTTGGAGCGATATTTGTTAACAATGTTGTTTTAAAACAATTTTATGGATTATGTCCATTCTTAGGAGTTTCTACAAAAAAATCAAGCGCATTAAGTATGGGTATGGCGGTAACGTTTGTTATTACCTTATCAACAATGATTGCTTATGCGATTTACTTCACAGTATTAATCCCTAATGAAATTGAATATTTATCAACAATTGTCTTCATCTTAGTAATCGCATCATTTGTACAAATTGTTGAAATGTTCTTGAAAAAATTCTCACCACCTATCTATAGTGCTCTTGGAGTTTACTTACCATTAATCACAACCAACTGTGCTGTACTTGGGGTAGCTATTGATACAACAGTAAATAGTGGAAGAATCTTTAATCTTGCTGAAGGTGTTATACCTTCATTTGGGCAAGTAACTATTTATGCACTAGGTATTTCAATCGGATACGCACTTGTAATATTCTTGTTTAGTGCAATTAGAGAAGAGATGGATGCTTATCCAATTAAACGAAATTGGCAAGGTATTCCAATCGCACTTATGACTGCATTCATTATGGCAATGATCTTCATCGGATTTGGAGGGGTTGTATAATGGTTCCTGTAATCGTATTGAGTGTTGTAGTTGCAGTAGGACTTGGACTATTAATCGCATTTGCTTCAAAAGTATTTTATGTTGAAGAAGATCCAAGATTACAAGATATCATTGATATGTTACCAAACCAAAACTGTGGGTTATGTGGTAATCCAGGTTGTAAAGGGATGGCAGAAGCTATTCTAAGAGAAGATGCAAAACTTTCTCAATGTAAACCTGGTGATCAAGATATGCGTGAAGATATTAGAGAGTATTTAGAATCGAATCCTGATGAAGCAGGAGAATATGTTAAAGTAAAAATGTAATAATAAAAGGAGTGAATTAATATTCGCTCCTTTTTTATGGATAAAATTTAAATAAAAAAACAGACAATCATCGGATTGTCTGTTTTAATTAGTCATTACAAGTTATTCAGCTGTAGCATCGTTAAATGCTTCTAACCAACCATCAACACCGATTGAAACACCAACTACTGTATCAACAGAAGCGAAATCTCCATCTTCGTTTAAGTCACCTGGCCAACCATTAGCAGCGATAATAGCAGCTTCTAAAGCATCTCTTTGTTCGCTCCAAGCTAATTTACCTTCGTTAACTTCACCATCAGTACAGTTCATACCATAATCAACACATCCGTCTGCGTATGCAGATTTTAATGAGTTGAAAACACCAGTACTTTTGCTGTAATGTGCAGCATCTAAGAATACATCAATAATTCTACCACGAACATCATACATTAATACGATTGAGTAAGAACCTGATTCGTTAACACCTGTTTTAATCATACTGTTAGTAGTATAAGAACCGTCACCAGCTACTTTGTTATCTCCAGTGTAATCAGCAATCCCACCAACATTAATTACATTTTCGTATCCTAGTGATTCTAATGCAGCCATAACATAAGCAGCTCTAGTTCCACTACCACACATTAAGAAGATTGTTTTATCTTCATCAAATAAACCTTTAAGTCTCGCTTGACTTCCTAAATCAGCAGCGTCAAACTCCCAGTTTCCATCAGTTCTAACTAAAACACCTTCAGCTTCTAAGTATTCGAAGAACGGAATCATTTCGAACCCAGAGATATATCCAGACGCCATTTTGTCTTGGAAACCACGTAAGTCGACATATTGCACGTCAGCTCTTCCTAAATACTCATCAACATTATCCATTGTAACTTCTGCAGGGATTTTTTTAGCTCCACATGCAGCTAATCCTAAAGTAACTAATAATACAGCTACTAATAATAAAAACTTTTTCATAATTTGTCTTTCCTCCTAGTTATTTTTATTTCCAATCATAATTATAATTGTTTACAAACTAAAAGTCAACCTTATACAAAACAAAATTATGGCTTAGTTTAGCGGTTAAACGATTGTTTGAACACGAACCATATGAGCGTTTATATAGTACGTATAAGAACTACCATTTAACAAAATTTAGTAAATAAAAAAAGTAAAAAAAATGACGCAGTGTCATTTTGAGGAATAACCAATTTGAGGTGTTATCAAGTTCTTTTGCATTGGTAGTTTTAATACAAACAAAATATGTACTAAAAGTTAGTAATCAATCTAATTGGAGTAATAAAAAAAACAGATAATCATTCGATTATCTGTTTTTGTTGAATTATTATTAATTATTCAGCTTGTCCAATTGCTTCTTCAAATGCAACTTTGAAACCTTGAATACCAATTGTAACTCCAGCAACAGCATCAATTACATCTGGATCAGTAACATCAAATAAGTCTTTTCCACCATCTGTACCTAAAATGATATCCCATGCAGCAGACCATTCTTGAGCATCAACGATAGCTCCAGCTAATTCATCAGCTTCTGTTGCCCACATTACACCAGAACCTAAAGTATAATCTTCTTGTAAAGCTTGTTTTGTAGTATCTACATAAACTTTAACACTTGGATCAACACAATCACCTTTTGAAACATTTGCGTCTAAAACTGAATCTACTTCACAACCAACGTATTTAGAGTATAATGCGTCAAAGAATACATCAACGATGAATCCGTCTTTAACTGTAACTTTAGCGAAGTATCCTCCAGCTTCATCCATACCGAAGTATACACCATCAGTATAATTAAATGCAGGTGCATGAGCAGCAGTCCAATCACTATAAGCAACAGCAGTAGTAATAACACCTAAATCTGTAGAGCTAGCTTGAGCAATTGCTGCATTCCAAGCAAATACAAATCCTTCAGCACCGATAGAAACTCCAGCAACAGCATCAGGGCTATTATCAGCATCGATATCAATAATATGATTTGGAACTGTTAAAGCAGTCCAAGTTGAATCAAAAGCAGTTTCAACTAAACCAATTCCATCCCATCCTTGATTCTCAACAACGAATGCAGCTAATGCATCAGCATGTGATTTCCAAGTGTTTCCACTACCAAGTGTATAATCTTCATCTAAAAAGTTTTTAGTAGAACCTTTATATTGTGCATCAAATACAACATTATCAATTCCACCCTCTTCATTGATAACAACTACAACAGTGTATCCACTAAGTGGATCCATTCCAAAGTAAGTTCCTGGAGTATAATCTCCAGATACTTCTGAACTAGAACCGCAAGCAGTTAAAGCTAAAGTTGTTACAACAAGAGATAATAGTAACATAAATTTTTTCATAAGTAATTCCTCCTATTTTTTTTCATTTCAACAAGAATTATAATGGTTTGAAACCTAAATGTCAATGTTATCTTAAATTATTTTTATCGCCTTGTTTGGCGATTAAAAGGTTGTTTGAGTACGAACTTTAATAAATTTAATTTTAGTACGTACAGAAACAATTCTTATTTATAAAATATAATTCTTATTTAAAGTAAATAAGTGATTATCAGTGCTATTTTATGCTTATTAATTATAAAAAAAGCAAATAATCCAAGGATTATTTGCTTTCATATTTATTTACTAATTTTTATTCAGCTTGTCCAATTGCTTCTTCAAATGCAACATTGAAACCTTCAATACCAATTGTAACTCCAGCAACAGCATCAATTACATCTTGATCAAGTGGATCAAATTTATCATGTCCACCAGTAGTACTTACAATAATGTCCCATGCAGCAGACCATTCTTGAGCGTCAATAATTGCGGCTGCTAATTCATCAGCTTCAGTAGCCCATGAGATACCTGATGCTAACATGTAATCATCTTGTAACACTTGTTTTGTAGTATCTTCGTAAACTTGTACATCAGGATCAACACAATCACCTTTTGCAACAGTATCGTCAAATACTGAAGCTACTTCACAACCAACGTATTTTGAATATAATGCATCAAAGAATACATCAACAATAAATCCATCTTCAACTGTAACTTTTACGTAATAACCGTGAGCTTCGTCCATACCGAAGTATACACCATCAGTATAATCAAATGCAGGTTCATGAGCAGCAGCCCAATTTGCAGAGCTAACAGCAGTATCGATAACACCTAAATTTGATGAACTAGCTTGTGAAATTGCAGCGTTCCAAGCAAATACAAACCCTTCAGCACCGATTGTAACACCAGCAACTGCATCAGGACTATTCTCAACATCGATATCAATAATGTGATGAGGTACAGTTAAAGCTGTCCAAGTTGCATCATATGCTGTCTCATCTAGTTCAATACCGTCCCAACCTTGGTTTTCAACTACAAAAGCAGCTAATGCTTCAGCTTCAGATTTCCAAGTGAATCCACTTGCAAGAGTATAATCTTCATCTAAAATATTTTTTGTACTTCCTTTATATTGAGCGTCAAATACAACATTCTCAATCCCACCCTCTTCGTTAATAACTACAACTGCAGTATATCCACTTAAAGGATCCATACCATAGTAAGTTCCTGGAGTGTAATCTCCAGATACTAATTTAGAACCACATGCAGTTAAAGCTAAAGTAACAACTAAAGCAGTTACTAATAATAAAAACTTTTTCATTTAATTTATTCCTCCTATTTTTTATATTTCCATACATTATTATAAATGTTTGTATAGAAAATGTCAACATTTACAAGTAAAAAAAGCCCTTTATTAAGCCAATAAGTGTTAGTTCGTGTTCGAACCTTGAATTTAAATGCATAGTGTGTATAAGAACTATCAATTAACAAAATAAGGTAAATAAAAAAAGTAAAAAAAGTGATAAAATGAGAATGTAAAAAATTAACAGAAAAAAGTGACAATATGATATAATGAATTAATAATACGATATTAGGTGATGGAATATGAAAAAATCAGATTTAATTTTAATCGTTACGATGATTGTAATTGGTCTTACAGCTTATTTGATTCTAGGACAATTAACACATCAAAGTGAAACGACAAATGGAACTGCAAATGTATATTATAATGATACTAAAATTCTTCAAATAGAACTAAAAGACGGATCTTATACGATTCATGATCAAGATAAGGTCGTTGGTATAAATGATGATAATTCGACATATACTGTAGCTGGAACAAATGGCGATGTGGTTATCGAATATAAAGACAATAGAATTCGTGTCATTGATGAAATATCACCACGTCATATTTGTAGATATCAAGGGTGGAGTAATTCCCCCTTAATACCAATAACATGTTTGCCAAATAACATTATTATTTTAGTAGAAGCTGAAAAAACCGATCAAGATCCAGATGATATCACAGGTTAGGAGGAAAAATAATGAGTAGTGGACAAGCCCAACACATTTTAGAATTGATTTTATTTTTTATTTCCTTTTATTTTTTCTTAAATCTTTTCAAAGCTATTGATTTTTCAAAACTATTTAAAAAAGGACATACTAAAGAAATTCAATTAACATATATTCTTACAGTTTTAATATTTTCCTATTTATTTACTCAAGCATTAATCAGAATTATAGAAATAACAACTGGATTATTTTAGATAAAAAGGAAGCAAATTTTGCTTCCTTTCCTATTATATATATACTTCAAAAGTACTAATTACTTCTAAATCTGCTTTTCCACTCGTTCTTTCGTTAATACTTTCACTAAACTTATTTAATTTTGAAGTTTCTACTTCTATAAAATAATTTACACTATCATCATAAGTAGTATCTGTTAATTTGAAGTGATCCCTAATATATTTTTCACTATGCCCTATTTCATCAAACGGAATACTTACTCTTACGCTAGAGAAATCTACTAAATAAGTAAAAGTTGCACTTTTCACACTATCTGCACATCCTTTGGTATAAGCTCTAACAAGTCCTCCTGCGCCAAGTTTAATTCCTCCAAAGTATCTTACACTGACATTTAAAACGTTTGTAAGCTCATGCTTTTTTAGAACTTCTATCATTGGCATTCCAGCAGTCTTGTTTGGTTCACCATCATCACTATATTTTTGGACTTCTTGATTGTTCCCTAAAATATAAGCAAAACAGTGATGATTCGCATCACTATATTTTTTTCTTAAGTCTATTAAACAATTATTTACTTCCTCTACAGAATTTACAGGAACTAAATAATTGATAAAGATACTCTTGTTAATTCTAATTTCTTTAATCACTTCATTTTTTATACTTTTCATGATAATCACCACAATAATTATAACATACCTATTGATTTTTAAAAATATCGTGATATTATGGAAAACTGTGTGATATTATAGTATAATTTTTAATGGTGATTTATATGAATGAGTATTTACAAAAAGCAAAAGAAGTCTTAACAATTTTAAAGATGAATGGTTACCAGGCATACTTAGTTGGCGGGTTTGTTCGTGATTACTTATTAGGAATAGAATCTGGTGATATTGATATCACTACAAGTGCCACTCCTGAAGAAGTAATTGCTCTTTTCCCAAAAGTGAAAGAAACTGGTAAAAAGTATGGAACTGTCACTGTTTTTATGGAAGACTTTACTTATGAGGTTACCACTTTTAGAGAAGATGGGATTTATAAAAATAATCGTCATCCAGAATCAGTTCGTTATTCAAAAGAAGTAAAACACGATTTAGAACGTCGTGATTTTACTGTGAATGCACTAATCATGGATGAAAATGATATTGTAACGGATTATCATAATGGGAAAGATGATCTATCAAACAAAACTATCAGAACTATAAACAACCCAAGAGATCGTTTTAACGAAGACGCACTTAGGATATTAAGAGCTTTTAGATTTGTTAGTAAACTAGGGTTTGAAATAGAAAAAAACACCTTAGAAGCAATAAAAGAGTTGAAGCATTTGATTGATTCAATCTCTATTGAAAGAGTAATGACTGAACTAGAGAAAATATTTGAAGGAGCATACCGTACAAAAGCCATACAATATATGCTTGAATCAAAAGTCAGTGAAGAGTTATTTGGTATTGAAAAAGGGTTAGAAGCATTACAAACAATAGATGTGAAACTGGATCCTTTAGAAGCATTTATCATTTGTTTTGCAAAAAGTGAGTTTAGTGAAAAATGGCGTTTCTCAAATAAAAATTTCCGTATTATCGAAGCAACTCTTAATTTACACGATGTCACAAAAGACAATGAATTTAATAAGTTTATTCTATTCTCTAACGGACTAGAAATTTGTTTACGTACAAATAGAATAAACGTTTTATTAGGATATCATGATCAAGAAGAAGCGTTACGAAAAATGTATCAAGAAATGCCCGTTCATGATGTCTGTGATCTTGCCTATAAAGGTCAGCATATCTTAGAAGATACAAATTTACGGCAACGTTCTATTATTGGGTTAGTAATTGATGAATTATTATATAATGTAATTATGGGAATCTTGCCCAATGATTATGAAGTGCTAAAAGAGTTTTCGTTAAAGAAAATCTCGCAACTACAAAAAGAAATGGGGTATGGCAGTGAGTAAGTTTTATTCGTATTTGGATGATTTTAATCAAATCACCATCTTGGTACCAGATAAGTATAGGGATGATTTAATTTCATCATTTAAAGTAATTGGAAATGATGAAGAAATAGAATTGGAAATAGTATCTATTGAAAAAATTGGGAAAGAAAATAAATATATTACTAGATTTGATGGATACATCTTATTAAATCAAATGTATTATATTTTCGATGATGAAAACGAAAGTAGTGAATTATTCACAGGTAAAATTGTTAGAACTGAATTATTCGATGATATATACTATTACGAGCAATCAGACTTAGGATCGAGTTATCGTCGTGATCGTACTAAATTTAAAATATGGACTCCTGTGGCAAAATATATGAAACTTGAGCTGACTGACAAACAAGGTGTTGTTGAAGTCACGCCAATGGAATATGACAATCAAGGTGTATGGTATTTACGTTTAAAAGGTGATTATGAAGGATATAAATATCGTTATATTAGTTATGTGAATGGGAAAGAACATAAATTAACAGACCCTTATGCGATTAGTTCAAGTTCAAATAGCGAATATAGTTATGTTGTAGATCCAGTTAAGTTTTATAAAATGCGTCAACAACGACCTAAATTTAGTGGTATAATAAACGACGCTATTATTTATGAATCACATATTCGTGATTTTACAATAAGTGATTCTATCAATGCAAAGTATCCAGGTAAATATAAGTCTTATACAGAACAAGGACTACGTACAAAAGAAGGTAATCTAGCTGGGCTAGATTACGTGCTAGACTTAGGGATTACTCATATTCAATTAATGCCAATATATGATTATGGTAGTGTTGATGAAACGAAAGCTGACAAACAATACAATTGGGGATATGACCCTGCACAATATAATGTACCAGAAGGATCATATAGTACAGATCCCGATGATCCATATAGAAGGATAAACGAGTTAAAAGAACTGATTGATAATCTTCATGGGCATGGACTACGTGTTGTTATGGATGTAGTATATAACCATGTGTATAATCATACTAAATTCCCTTTCGAAAAAATTATACCAGGTTACGGATATCGTTTTGATGAACAAGGAATGATGACAAACAGCAGTGGTTGTGGAAACGACCTAGCTACAGAACGAAAAATGGTTCGTAAATTTGTTATTGATAGTGTCATGTTTTGGGCGAAAGAATATAAAATAGATGGGTATCGTTTCGATCTTATGGGTCTGATTGATATTAAAACAATGAACACCTTACGCCAAAAACTTGATAGATATCGTAGTGATATGATTGTATATGGAGAAGGATGGCGTATGCCAACATCTATCGGATATGAGAGAACAGCTCACATGTACAACAAACATTTATTATTTAACATAGGACATTTTAATGATAAAACAAGAGAATTATTAAAGGGAGCTACTTTCGACTCACATCAAAAAGGATATTGTTTAGGAAGCACTGCAAAACTTGACGATATTAAAAATATTATCCAAGGGAGCGCTTTAAATAAATTTTTGTTCCGTTACCCCTCACAATCGGTTAACTATGTTGAATGTCATGACAACAATACTTTTTGGGATAAATCACTAGAAGCACTACCAAAGATTAGTGTTGAAGAAAGAAAAAGAAGACAAAGACTTGCGACATCTATTGTAATCCTAGCACAAGGGATTCCATTTATCCATATAGGACAAGAGTTCTATAGAACAAAAAAAGGTGTTGAAAATTCTTATAAATCAGGAGATGACATCAATCAACTTGATTGGAATTTAGTGGATGAAAATAAAGAAGACATCACGTTTATTAAAGAGATGTTGCGCATTAGAAAAAAATACGATTTATTCAGATTAACGGCTCCTTCAAAAGTCCGTGATTATGTGGAAGTACATACCCACGACACAGGAACAATAATCTATAAATTACAAGATATTGAAACTGAACTAGTTGTAATCTTTAAAAACAATACAGAAAAAGAAACATTTACTTTTGATCATAAATACACTTTAATTTTTGACGGTAGAAGTAAATCAAGACGATTACTATCAAAAATCAATGTTGATGAAATCACAACATATATATTAAAAAGAAAATAGGTGACAATATGCAAACATTTTTTGCAAAAGTTGAGACCATTAATGTCACAACTTATGAAACAAACACTCTTCGTGTTTTAACAGAACATAATGAAGGATTAACGATTCGTATTGGTAACGAAGAAAAAGTGCTATTAAATGGCGTTTATGAATTTACTTGTGAATCAATTGTCTTTAAGGAAAAAGATCAACTTGAAGTAACATCACATACACACATTGATGAAACAGAGTTAGCTTTTGAAAGAAGACAGGAATTAATGGGTATATTCTATGAATATGCACCAGTTAAACCAAAAGAAATTAAAGAGACAGTTGAATCATATTTAGGTAAGATTAACAACCCAATTATTAAAGAAATCACATTGAAAATTTACAAAAATAACGAACAAGCTTTCTATCTATATCCAGCAGCTACCAAATTTCATCATGCTTACATTGGTGGACTTAGTTATCACACTTCAACGATGATGAAGTTGATTGATGGGTTTTTAAATGTATACCCATTCTTAAATCAAGATTTATTAATTTCTGGAGTACTACTCCATGATATATGTAAAGTCACTGAGTTAAGTAATTATGCTGGACCTGAGTATACAAAAGAAGGTAAGTTATTAGGGCATATTACAATGGGAGTTAAAGAACTTGAAGTAATCGCAAGTGAACTTGGATACAGAGGATCTGAAGAGGTTTTATTGATGCAACATATGATATTGTCACATCATTACTATGGTAATTATGGAAGTCCTAAAAAGACCAATATCCCAGAAGCTTTGGTTTTACATTTTATCGACAATATTGATTCAAAACTAACAGTACTAGATGAAACATTACAACAAGTTGAAAAAGGTGAATTTACGACACCTATTGGTGTACTAGACCGAGAGAGATATTATAAATCAGATATAGAGTAGATTAATTTCTACTCTTTTTTTCATAAAAAAACCTTCATACTATAAAAATAGTACAAAGGTTTTTTTTATTTCATGTCCACAAAATGTGGTATTTTTTTTGATGTGTTTTTAAGTTAACTATTCAGTAGGTGCTAAGTAACCATCAGGGAATGTGATATCATAGAATTCCGCTAAGATTGACTCTACATAAGCGATTTTTTCAGCTTGTGTATTTGAGAATACTGGGTTGTTTTCTAAAATGTATTGAGCTACAGCGATTGAATAACCGTTACCTGTGAAGTTTGCATTGAAGATGTCTTCGTAATATGCAACAATTGCGTCGTATACTTCAGTTGGTAATATTTCATCTGTTTGCTCACCAGTTAATTCTGCAAATCTAATTTCTTGGTAAACAGCTAATTGAGCACTATTTGGAATAATAGTTGTTCCACTAGATCCTTCACTGTAAGAACCGTCATTTGCGAACACTGCACTTGGCATTTCGAAT
>JBFFKS010000007.1:0-17698 GCA_041555275.1 Xianfuyuplasma sp.
GTTTAACATAATTTCATTATATGCATTGTCAATCGCTGTTTCTCTAAATGCATCATATCTTACAGTATCTATTGTTTCTTGGTTTGTTAATGTTGTTACTTGATCATTATAGAAGTAATCGTAGATGTCTTGATTAACAATCGGACTGGTTAGAACAATTGTAGTTCCATCAAGCTTAGTAATAATACCATCAATATTGCTATTAGATAAGGTATTTACTTCTATTTGTTGAACATTTACTAACATCGTTGTACTAACAAAATCTAAATTATCTATCAATGTTCCATTCATTGTATATTTGTTAGAAATATCTAATGTCGTTGTGGTTACTGTCTCTAATCCTGAACCGTTAATTACTAGATCTACTATAGTACCACCAAAGTTAACACCATTTGTGGATAATAGGTTAACAGTTACTTCATCAAAATTAGTGAATTCAATGTCTGGTGTTGATGTATCTGTATAGTTTAAAGTTGTTGAACTTAGGTTTCCTGTATTTAGAGTAATATCTTCACTATTTGTATTATACGCTTGAGTGCTTACACCAACATTAAATAATATTGATGCTGTTCCTGTAGATAAATGATTTATTGTTACAGCATTGGTTGTTACTATTGTATCGTTATCTCCAGAATCATAATTCAATGTAGTAATGGTTGTGTTATTCGTTAGTACAGATGCTAGATTATTAGATGCAACATCTAGTGTTGTGATTGAATTTACACCCGTTAGCTCTAGTGATGTCGCTTCAGCTGCATTAAATAAAACTGTTGTCCCGGTTATGTCATAAGTAAATAGTGTTGCAGCGGTTTCTGTTACATTAATTTCTTCCACTAATCCACTTATTGTAGTTAAGTTAGCTCCAGACACTTCAAAGGTTGTATTAATTGCATTAATGGTTAATTCTTGGTTTGTAGTCGAAATAGCAATCGTATCAACAACGGTAGAGTTAAGATTTAGGTTATCTGTTGTTCCACCGTTAAATGTAATTGATGGGGTTTGGGTTGTTAGGTTGAAGTTGTTTGAATTTGTAGTTATTTCTAAACTTGCAGTAACATTTGTCAAAGTATTTAGAGTATTAAGATTGTTACTATTAATGGTTAAATTACTAATAGTAATGTCGTTTAAATTCAAACTCAACAACGGATTGTCGGTAAGAATTACTGTGGCGATTGATCCGTTTAAGTCTAAACTATTTTCTGTAGTAGAAATTTCAACTTCTCCTACAGGATTTGTGTTATTTATTGTCAATTCACTTAAGTTATTGTCGTTGATAATTGCTGTAATTAAATCATTTCCAGTAATATTTAAGGTTGTAAGTGATGAAGTAAAATCAAGGTTAGAAACCGAACCAGGGGTAAAATCAAGTGTAGTAATATTTGTGTTATTTATAATCATTGTATCAATATTTGTCGCAGTACCTATAGTTAGTGTATTTAATGTAGTTGTATTAAAATCTACTTCTCCAGCTGTTCCATCGAATGTAAAATTCAATGCAGGTTTTGTTATGGCAAGTGAAATATCATTTGTACCAAGTGTAGCTGTGATATTTTCTAAGGTTGTACTTGTTAAAGTTACATCTCCTGATGAATTAATTGTTAAATCATCAGTCTGTGTAGATATTGTAACTGCAGATGTCGATGTAGTGGTGAAATCTACAACAGTTGCTAATCCAACATTAGCTACAAAGTTAGTGATATTGTCATTCAGTGTTAATGAAATCATATTTGTTCCTGTTACAGTTAAATCACCAGATGTGTTTTCAATCTCTACATCTGTGATTGATGCAGTTCCAGTAGATAACGTTTCGAGGTTAGATGACGAAGTAAATAAGGTGTTTATTGTACTTGTATTCTCTAAAATAATCGACGTTAAAGTAGATACTAAACCTACTTCATCCGCAATTAAATCAAATGAAACTGTACCTGTTTTTCCTGTATTGATATCTAGAGGATTGGTCCCAACATCTACAGTCATAGTTATAAAACTATCCCCCGTAATTGTTGTATTTAATGCGTTTGCAGCATCAATTGTTATATTTGCTGCTTCACTATCAATAATTAGAGTTGAGATGTTCGAATCATTTGATGTAAATGTATTTAAGATTGAATTATTATCAATTGTGATTGTATCTACACTTGATAAAGGTGTTAATATAACTGTACTTAGTATGACACCAGCCATATTAATTGAATTTGTATTTAGTGTTGCTACCAAAATAGCTGCAGCTCCATCAAAATCAACTGTAGCATTCGGATGATCAACTGTTAATGATGAAATACTTGTTCCGTTTAAATCAATAGCTGTTGCTGTTCCAGTACCTGTAATATCAACAGTTGCTTTAGATGTATCTAGTCTTGTAGTGGCAAAGGTTGAATCATTAAGATTTAACGTTTCTACATTTGTTCCATTACTAATATCAAGCGAACTTGCACTTGAGGATGGATTAAAAGTTATTGTTGTTGCATTAGCAGTGTTAAGCGTTAAGTTATCAACTTGTGCTGATAATGTAATGAGTCCTGGATTACTTGACGTTAAAGTAACATCCGTTGGAATAGTTACATTTAAGTAAAAAATACTATCATTTGTAATTGTTATTTCTGTTATTTCTGAACTAAATTCAGTTACATTAAGGTTGGTTTGATTAGAAGTAATATCTACCGTGTTTAAAGTTGCTCCATTAATAAATAGAGAATCGAATGCGTCTGAATTTATACTCAAGTCGTTAAATTCACCTAAAATGTCAAGAGAAACTAAAGTATTTTGAACGAAACTCAAATCTCCACCTTGATAATCAACTACTAAATCTGCAGTTGTATTATTAATAGTTGTATTTCCAGAATTAACATCTATTGTGTAGTCTACCGCAAAATTATCGTTGATTTGAATTGTGTTGGCGTTGAAGCTCATCGAGAATTCTGAGACATTTGTATTTACGACTAAAGATGATGCATTCAATTCCGTTAGATTTGTACGAGTTATATTCTCAAGGACCTCTGTATTAAAAACAGCATCTTGTGAAACCAAAGAATTTAGTGAAACAGTTGTTAAATTTGTACTATTTATTTCCAAATCGTTTACATCCATAGTGTATGTAGCTAATGGATTGTTATGATTTAGTGTTAAATCTGTGTTAGGTGCATCAATCGTTAAGTCCGTATTATCCATCGTAATAGTAAACGCTCCAAATCTACTTGTAGCTAATTCTAAAGAGCCATTTTGAGCGATATCTACAGTAATAGATGTCACGGTTGGAGATAATAAATTTATCGAAAGAGTTTCAATATTATCATTGGATAAATCAGTAATAGGAGCTACCATTGTCTCAAATGTAACAGAATTTAAAGAAACATATACATCTAGAAATGAGTAACTTGAATAATCTCCATTTTCGAATGAAATATTGGTGATATTATCAAAAGAATCTAAATCAAAGTTCGGAGTATTTTGTCCGCTATTTGAAAGGATTGCAACTTCTGTTACATTATTGAATGAATCAATTATGTTGATTGCTGAATCAATTCTAACTGTGTCTGGATGGGTAAGTGTGCCATATAAATCGAAACTATTTGATATATTATTTAAATTTGGGTAAGAATCTAGATAATCATCCAAAACAATTAGACTATCCATTGTATTGAAACTATTGGTAATTTGAGTAATGTTATTAACCTGCTCAAAGTTTAGTATTTGTAAACTATCTAAGTCATTGAAATTCAGAATTTCAGTTTGATTTAGATTACTATAAATGAACCAAACCACTAAATCAAAATCTGATAAGTATTGGAAATCTTCAATATTCTGTTTTGATGAGATTGTAAGATTTACAACAGTTGTTTCTAATGACTCAATGGCAAATTCGCTTAAATCAATTGTGTTGATACCAATACTCAAAGTTGTCAAGGCTTGGAAATTTTCTAAAAATGTAAGTTCAGTTATTTCATGATTATTTAAATCTAGTAATGTTAAAGCAGTACCGGTAAATGAAGAACTTGATACACTTGTTATAATTTTAAAATCATTAATATCAGCATTTAGAACAAAATTAGTAATTCCTATATTTTTTAATCCATCAATTGCTGTTATACCAATATTATCATAATTAAGAGTGGTTAATGTTGGCATATTGTTGATTCCATCGATTGTGTTCAAAGTAGGATTCCCGCCAATGCCTAGCCTTTGCTCTTGAATATCTATTGTTGTAACGTCTGCGATACTATCGAGGAATGCAACGGTAGTTAAGTTATTGTCCCACAGGTTAATTGCATTTACGGAAGTAAGTAGATTTAAATTAGGAATATCTTCAATAAAGTTTGTACTCAGGTTAAGAGTAAACTCTATCGTTGAGCCTTCAAAGTTACCTGTAATTGTTTCAATTCTGTTATTAAATAGTGATAATTCTGTTGTTGTAATATTGTTAAAGCTATCTGTAATTGTTTCAAAGTTATTTCCGCTAATAACCAATCCTTCATCAAACAGTCCTATTTCACCAAGATATTCATGAATTGTGATGTTGTTAAAAGACTCATTAATATATGTTGTTGGTATTATTGTGCTATTACCATTAATATTAATCAATTGGTACTCACCGTTATTGAAACTGTTATCAATTATACCAATCTCACCAGATGATAGGTTAATTATGTTTGAACTGGCAAAGGTTGCAAATATATTGTTAAATGAGTTCTCGATTTTTTGAATACTCGATCCATCAATCAGCAATAGTCCAAGTTCTTCAAGATCATTAAAGCAATTATCAATGTTGACGATATTGGTATTTGATAAATCAATAGATTCCAGCGCAGGTAAGTCGATAAAAGCATCTAGTAAATCATTGTCTGTTGAGATATCAGTCGCCATAAAATCAACTAAATTATCTAAATCATCTGTGTCTACACCACTAATGATCTGTAGATTTGAAATATTATTATATGATACATCTAATATCCTTAACTTTGGATTTCCAAGGACAAAACTAATATCAGTAATTTTATTATTATCTGCTCTTAGCAATAATAAGTTCTCTAATATAATTGAGTTTTCATTAATTATTGTAATACCCATTGCACTAAAATCAAGGCGTTGAACTCCGGACAAACCACTTATAGAGTCAATTATTTCGCCATTGTTAGCTAAATCAAAACCAAATTCAAAATATCCAGATTCATCAGTAACATCTAGCGAATCTAAATTATTATACGAATTAACTACTCTTCTTATATTATTTGGATTACGATCAATTGGCTCAATTAAAGCTTCTGCCTCTTCATCAAATATTATCAAAGTATCGAGGAATGGTAGATTACTAATTCCAGTTAATTGCGTTAATCCATTATTATATAAAATTAATTCTTCTAATGATGGATGCCCTTCTACTCCAGTTGTATTCAACAATAGATTACTGTGTAAATCTAGGATACTTAGAGTAGGCCATGCTTCACTTATATCAGGAATCTCAAAGATTCGATTATTACTCAAATCTATAGCTTCCAAATTCGGAATTGAAAGCAGAGGAGTAAAGTCAATAATGGTATTATTTGACAAATCTATTGATGATAATCTAGTCATTCCTGACAAATTACCAATATTTGTGAGATTGTTATTAAATAGGTTTAATTCTGTAATATTTTCATAACCATCTAGTGCATCAATATTGTTTAGATTATTATCATTTAAGTGGAGTGTTGTTAAAGAGTCTTTAATATTTGTTAAAGCAGCGAGACTAGATATTGATGTTAGATTATTATGATCTAGATAAAGTTCTGTAAGAGAAGTTGAGTTTTCCAAACTTGAGAATTCAGGACTACCTCCGTTACATCCCAAATCATTGGTACTTAAATTCAAAGAAACAAGACTATCAAGTTCATCAAGTGTGCTTAAATCACAAATTAAGTTATTAGAAGCATCAAAGGTAATTAGAGATGTTAATCCACTTGAGTCTCCTAATTCATCGATTTTATTATTGGATACATCCAAGGTTTCCAGTAGGTTTAGTGATGGTATTGAAGGGAACTTTACAATTTCGTTATTTCTTAGAATCAAGGTTTCTAAGTTAATTAAGTTATTTAAACCATCGATTATAACAATTCCATTATCACTTAAATCTAAATAAGTTAGTTTTGTCATTTCCTCAACACCTTCCACATTTTGCAGTGTTTTGGTATTAGAAATTGATAACTCTTTTATTTTACTTAGATTTTTGAAACTATCAATACTTACTACACTTGTTCCATTTAAGGTGATTGTTTGAATGTTACTTAAAGCGCTTATTTCACTGATGTCTTTAAAACTTCTACCCACCAAAGTTAATGATGTAAGGTTTTGGAAACATTGAATTCCACCTAAATCTATTTCTTTTGTAGGATCGTCTTCTTCAAAATCAAGTTCAATCGATGAAATAACACTTAAATAGTTACTTCTATTAATTCCTTTATCTTGTTTTTCTAGTAATTCATAAAAATCGCGACTAGCCGTGTTTGCAAAGCCTGTGTATGTACGACAATACTCAGGTAAATGTTCATTCTCTGCATTTTTACTACAAGCTCCCATAAGAACGGCTAAAACCATTAATGAAATAAATGTAGATAATTTAATAATATTCTTCATTTTATTCCAACTCCCTTATGATATCGATTGGCTTAGTATTCGCTAGTTTACTTACATTTCTATTACTTAAGAATCCTAACAATACAAAGACAACAACGATATAGAATGCAAGATTAAAGAAACTAATCTTTGTAATTGTGTCATCGTTACCGATACTTAATTTCATACCAGCAAAATTGATAACCCCACTACCTTGATCAATAATGTTGAGGAATACAGCATTAATTACCTCATTTGCATAATAAATCATTATTATACTCATGATTGAAGCTAATATAATTTCAAATATTATCTCGATAAAGAACAGCATCTTAATGTCTTTTGAAGTGCTTCCGACACTTCGATAAATTCCAATTTCACTTATTCTTTCACCAAGAATAACTTGTAATAATATATTAAAGAATATGATACTTATAAACATTAGTGTATTGAAGAAAACACCAAACAATATACTAATAGAATTTAGGTAATGATAACTTTCTGAATTTACTTTACAACCAGAGTAATCAGTTACAGTAAAGACATCTCCCACGATTAATACTTCATCAAAATCAGTATTTTCACTTAGTAAATTATCAATAGTATATATTGAGCAAACTTCTCCTTGTTCAATACGTTCTTTTCTAATTATTTTATAATTATCTGAATATCTTTCACTATTCTCAAACTCTACCAAAGGAATTGCAAATGAAGTGATTGCAACTGTATATGGATCATTTTCTCTATCAATTCCACCTTCTAAATTTACAGAGTAATATCCATTTACATTATCAATCCCGTCTTCGGGAATAAATAATCTATTATATGTGTCATATGCCATATAAATGATTGCTTCATTATCATTTTCAATAATTCCACTTACTTCCATTTCTTTCAAAGTTTCATAATTTTTAAAGATTCCTTCTTTTATGTATACAGTAGGATTCAAAGCTTCTGTTTCCTCATAAACCGCGCGATAAACTCGTTCAATGTATAATTGCTCTCCAGGTTCGACAAATATATCATTTTCATCGACTACATAGAAAATAGCCCCGCTTCTAAATAATATATCAAAGTAGTTTGGATCAATTTTATTTACTTGAACCTTAAAATCATCTACATATTCTATGTATTCATCAATAGATTGAAAATATTTTGTATATATTTGATCATCTATGGACTGATCACATAAATTTTGGTAATAACTACTTAAATCATCATAGTAGTAACAGTATTGTTCTATTCTTATTTTTAGGTATCTAACTTCGATTTTATCTCCAGTATATAGTACGTTATCCTCAACAATTAAGCCGTTTTCCAGTTCTACAAGAGAATTCAGATACTCTTCAATGTTGTATATCCCTTCGTTGATACTAAAAGAATAGTACGGAATATTAATCTTTGTTCCTACATATTTTGTTAGATTTACGACTGCATCATTTAACTCGAAATATTCACGATAAAAAGCGGTCGTTACAACAACAGAATCGAAGTCTTCAGGATATGAACTATTCCCAATAAACAAATCGTCTAGAGAATACTTCTCTTTTTTCGAAATATCTATTAGTCGTAGTTTGTATTCTGAAAGTATATCAGGTCTCGTTTGATTCCCTATTACTCTCTCTACTCCTCCAGAAGTAATAGTAAATGCAACATCACTACTATATCCTCCAATAATTTCACTATCGATGTCAGCGAATTCTGCATTATATGCGTTTAACAAATCAGCCTGAGCTTTATCATAATCAAATCTGGATATTACGTCCTCTTTTGGTACAAGACTGAACGCATAACTATTCGTCTTATTCAATGCTTCAAAGTATGCATCGTACGCATCGCTTACCCCTCGTTCAATTCCGTTAAATAGAATTGTAAAACTGAATGCCAAAGCAAGGGAAAGCGCTGTAAATAGCGTTCTAAATAACTGAGAACGTATTTTACTAAATGTTAGTTCAAACTTATCTCTAAGTTTTAAATTGGTTGGTTTTGTTTTACGATAAACATTCTGATATGTCTGTTCAATATTTTCTCGAATAAGGTCGCTTGTAAAGCGTCCTTCTGTTAATTCAATAATTCTTGTGGCATGGTCGTTTGCGATTCCACGGTCATGTGTAACAACGATAACAAGACGTTCTTTACTTAACCCTTTTATCAATTCAATTACATTTTCACTTGTTTTATGATCCAATGCTCCTGTTGGTTCATCGGCTAGGATTATAGCAGGATCTTTAACGAGTGCTCTTGCGATTGCCACACGTTGTCTTTGCCCACCAGATAATTGATTAGGTAGTTTGTTCATATGATCAATAATCCCTACATCTGTTAGGATTTGTTTGATTTTTGCGTCTTTTGTCTTTCTATTGGTTGATTGCTGATATTTTAGCGCTATTTCAACATTTTTATATACACTTAAGTATTCAATTAAATGGTATTCTTGGAAAATAAATCCGATCTTTTCGTTACGAATCGCATCCCAGTGTCCTTCATTAATGTTAACGATGTTATTTCCTTCTAGGAAGTAATCTCCACCATCTGGTTTATCAAGTCCTCCTAAGATGTTGATTAATGTTGATTTCCCACTACCACTTTTCCCAACTACAGCAACAAATTCGCCACGTTTAAAAGATGTAGTTACCTTATTTAGGGCTACAATTTTTCTTCCTTCTTTGGTTTCGTAGATTCTTTCGACATCTACTAATCTTAAAATAATATCTCCGCGGCTCATTTCACATCACTCACTTCTTAATGCATCTATTGCCCTCATATTCGATGCTTTAAAGGATGGAATTAACACACTTGCGAACAAGAATGCTACAGCACCCAATAAAACATAAATACTAAATCCTATTTCATAACCAAACATTTCATTTACTCCAAATATTGGTTCAAAAATTGTTAAATCAACAACAATGCTTCTATATACCCACTTAAATGAAAATGCCAAAACACCATAGATAAGTCCATTTAGTAGTACAATCCGTAATGCTGTTTCTACTGTTTCAAAAACAAACATATTCCTTATACTTTTTTTACTAACCCCAATACAGGAGTAAATCCCAATTTCCCTAATTCGGGAATCAATACTACTTGAAACAATATTGATATCAATTGTTCCAGATATAATGATTAAACTAATGAAGATTGCTAAGTAGATATAGTAAAGCATTTCTTCTAAGGTTTTTGTTTCTTGATATGTCCGTAATTCAAAGTTGCTAATATCGGCATCTATCAACGTACTTAACTCATTAATATCTACCCCCTGATCAATGTCATCTAGGTAGAATTCGATGCTTAAATCATAATACTCATCAACTCTGGTAAATCCTTTATCTACGCGTAAATGTTCTATATAATCTTTAAAACCTTTTTGTGTAACATAAATGTTTCCAACATAATTAATTCCTTTGTAATAACTGTTTAAAATTCCTTTAATAACAAACTTATAACAACTACCTTCAATCTTAGTGATATTTAAATCATCTTCTTCTGTGATGATTGTTTCACCACACATATAGATGTTTTTTGCTATAAGTGAGTTTAAGTTATTCACTGGTACGGTAAGTTCCGCATTATATATTTCTTCTAGACTGTATCCATAAAATCTAGATAAAACAAATTCACTACTAACAAGAATCTCATTGTCTTTAACAGGGTATCCTCCCGCAATGATTTGATCAGTAAGATAAAAATTGCTTTTACTCTTAGGGAGACTAACCATTTTAGGGCTATATACTCCTTTATTGTAGGTAAATACATTAACGATTGGTAAATACGAAGTAGCTGAAGTTAAATACATTTCTTGAACGTAATACTCATAGTACTCACTTGCTTCATTTACATTATCGTAACTTTCTAAAATATCGATGGTATCGTTTATGTCATCAAAATCAGTAACTAAATACTGTCCATAGTTGTTATTTACATCAAATAAATTGAAATTGTACCTTGTTATGTTCTTCATTACAAGGTTTACAACCAATAATAAAGTAATACTGATAACAAAACTCCATAATATACGATGGTTTATTTTTTTCTTTTGTTTATAATTTTCCCTAGCGATTTTTCTAGTAAATACTGGATTATTTGCAACATACTTTCTTTCAAGTGGAACAAAGTGTTTTTGTCCAACAACCAATTCGCCTTCTAGCTCTGGGAATTGCTTTAGTAATCTTCTTGCGAGCCTTCTTGTCACTTTTGTTTCATAAGATAATAATCTATTTGTAGTATCACGTGTAATACTGTTTTTCTCTCTTACAATTTCGTCATTAATAACTTCCCCATCATGCAGTCTTACAACTCGTGTTGCGTTTTTATACGCCAAGTCCTCATCGTGGGTAACCATAATAATAATTCGTCCTGCGCTAAATTTCTGCAGTAATTTCATGATTTCTTTGGCAGTTGTACTATCAAGTGCACCTGTTGGTTCATCTGCAAGGATAATTGTTGGATTAATGATTATTGTTCGTGCAATCGCGACTCTTTGGCGTTGCCCACCACTTAATTCATTTGCTAATTTATCTTCCATACCTTCAAGACCGACTTCTTTAAGGAGTCTCCTTGCGATATCTCGTGCTATATTATTGTCAGAACCAGTTAGAATTAATGGTAATACAACATTTTCCATAATTGTTAAATGATCGATTAAGTTAAATCTTTGGAAGATAAACCCAATCTCTGTATTCCTTATTTCTCTCCATTTACTATCATTAAACTTATCGACATCTAGTTCATTAAATAAAATTTTACCCTTTGTTTTTGTATCTACACCACTAATCATATTTAAGAAAGTAGTTTTACCACTACCTGATTCACCTAAAACAGCGATAAATTCACCTGGATCAAATCTTAAATTAACATCTTTTAAGGCAATAAAATCGCGTTCTTTTGTCGGATATATTTTTTGTAAATCTCTCACTTCAATCATAAGTTATCACCATCCCTAATCGCCTTAATTGTGTCTATGTTAGAGATTTTTTTTGAAGAAACACGTTTGATGATAAATCGGTAAATAAATAGATAAAAGATAAGCGATACTATCACTATAACAACACCATTTAATAAGAAAACATCATATAAGTTAAAATCAAAGAATAATCCTAATAATGGCATATAGAAGTGGTTTATTGGTGCATCAGTAAATACATTGAGACGGCTTAATACAAAGATTATTACGATAAAACTTACATAGCTAAATGTAGCTACCCGACGGTTTTCCAGTCGTACCATATCATGAATATCTTCGTATGATGTTCCTAGTATACGTAAGCTTGCAAGTTCTTTTATTCTTCTTCTTGTTGCCGTTTCATATATATTCCCATACAAGTTTATTAAAACGATGCTTAAAAATATAATAGAAACAATCAATATAATGTAGACAACTATGTATAATGCAACCATAACAAGTGATCTGATGGCATTTGTACTAATCGAACTAATTAATAAATCAAGGTTCGTACTTTCCATTAAATTACTAAATCCTTCATTGTTTTCAAGTCTTCCTATCATTGTAACAAAAGAATCTAAGAAAGGTAGGTTATCAATAAAGAACCGCGGAACAACAACATATACCAGTGATAATATACTTCCTGATTCACGTTCAAAACTACTTACTAATCGAAGTTCATAAGTTTCTTCAGCTTCTGTTTGATAAAATTGATTGTTAAATAAATGTCCATACTCTTCATATATGAGATAGTTAGTACTTTCTTGATATGTTAATCTTGAAAAATCACCATAATTTTCTAGCATATCAACATAAACACTACTTAATTTTAATCGATTATATATTGTGTCTGACTGATTATATAATCCTTCAACCGTTCTTGTATCCATATCACAAGATGGACATAAGTAGTTAAACTCAATGCTGTCACTTATTACAAACATATGTTGTGCAATATAATATCTTAATAAGTCACGGTGTCTTAATCCAGGGAACATCTCATCATCTATTAACTCTCCCATAAAGGATCCATCAGGTGATAACCCATTTAAGTCATCTTGAACATATGCGGCTACTAAAGTAGCTGCATCTCTCAGAGTAGTTACCCATTCTTCAAACTGCAAAGTAAAAGTCTCTTTTAAGTTTCCTATATACTCTTCTTCAAATTGTTCTTCTAGTAAAAACACTTCATACAAGTCATAATTTTCCTGACTTATTTCAGCATATTGAATTGATCTATTAAAACTACCAATAGTCGCGTTATCTATAACATCAAAGTTTATATATTCATCTGCTTTTTCACTAAAGATAAAACTAAAGTTTTCTCCTGCTGTGTTTGCCATAAATATATTTTCACGAACTTCAAGGTATGGATTAATGTCTCCATCAAAGTTTATGAGTCCCACAATATCAAAAATTGTTGTCTCAGTAGTATAATTTTCAGTAAAAGAATCGCCGTCATCATCAATCGTTACAATGTTTTTTGTAATTTCAATTTTTCTTACACTCTTATCTAAGTTGAAGAATGCTTCACTAATTAATTCACTAGGAATGATTTCCATGATGTTTCCATGTTCATCTTTAAAATCGCTTGGTGTAAGGATTTCCTGGTCGAATAGGTATGCTACTGGTATCACAATTTCATCATATGCTTCTGGCAATCTACTTCCTTCTAGCATATGATCTTTTAGGATTTCAGAATTACTTTCTGCGTACACAAAGTTAAATTGATATGTTAAATCCTCGTCAAATTCAACATCCATAAATTTTGTTACATAAACATATGGTTCTGGATAAGTAACGATGTTTTGATATGTATATTTTAAGTCTTCAAATATAATTTCATCATTTTCCTGTTTTAAAACAATACTAGAGTTATTGTAATAGATGCTAAAAATGTCTCCAATACCCTCTTTTTCTAATTCCTCTTTAATATAGAGAATTCTATCTTGTTCATACTGATAGTTGAAGTATGGATCAAGTAGTAACTTATCAAAGAAACGATTTTTCTCTATTTCAGTTTGACTAAAATCGTTAATGAATTGGTTTCTAACCTTATCATAAAGTTCTTTTTCCTCCTCTACCATTTCAAATTCACTACTTGTAAAGAAGAGAACATTTTCATTATTCATTGTTCTTGTATACATTGCTTTTTCATTAAAACCACCAAATGTCTCTGTTACAAAGTTTAGTCCAAAGACAATTGTTAGTAAAAATACAGTAAAGATCAAAGCGCTAAATAGATGTAATCCAATATTTCTAAAGAATGATTTATTAGCATAGCTTTTCTTTCCGAAGAAATCATCACTCGTTTGTAAGAAACGATAAATTCGTGTGTTTAACTTCGAATTACGCATTCTCTCTTTAATTAACCTTCTCTTCACTTCTTCATCAATATCAAATCGTGTATCGTTATTTAACCTAAAATCGGTTAAATCGACACCAAGGTCTTTTAAAACCGTTTCCTTATTCTCCTCACTAACATGTGTTTCGATATCAATAATTTTTTGAATTTTTTCATCATCTTCATTTATTTCTTTATCAATGATTAAATCTAATTCATCAACACGTATTTTACTTGGATCTGTAATGAGTTCATTCTTTATTGTATACCCACTCTTTAGTTCAACGACACGTGATCCATAATCACGGACAATCGCTTTATTGTGGGTTGCAATTAATAATAGTTTGGTACGGCATAAGTCTTTTAAAAGATCTAGTATTTCTTTAGATGTTCTTGAATCTAAGGCAGCTGTAGGTTCATCTGCAATAATTATATCTGGATTCTTTACAAAAGCACGGGCAATTGCAACGCGTTGTTTTTGCCCTCCTGATAATTCAAAAGGATATTTATCAGCATGATCTTGTAATCCTACTAATTTTAAAGCATGAAGCGCAGCGCGTCTTCTACTACCTGTGTTTGTAACGCCAATTACTCTTAAAGCAAGTTCAACATTTTCAATAACTGTTAAGTTATTAAGTAGTACGTAATGTTGAAATACAAATCCTATACGACGTTTTCTAATCGTATCAATTTCTCTTTCCGTTTTTTCCTTCATATTTTCGCCATCAAGGATATAACTTCCAGCATATTCTCTATCAAATCCGCCAATAATATTTAATAATGTACTTTTTCCACTACCACTTTTTCCTAATAGTACAACTACCTCACCTTTGTCGAGTGAATAATTAATATCACTTAAGGCAATAATGTTGTAATTTACGGTCTCATATACTTTTGTTAAGTTCTTTAGTTCTATCATTATTCCGAAGCCAACATTCTTATTGTATTGCTTCTTGATATTTTGTAAGCCGGAATTAAACTACCTATCATAAATAGTAGTAGTACAACTCCAAAGAGTGGAAGTATATGAGCGTAATGGATGTGGAAATCTATTTGTGGAGCACTTGTATTTATTACAAATGACAATACAGTTCCCCAAAGTGTGTTGAATATGTTGATGAAGAAATCAAGGTAATCAGCATATAAAATTAATTTAAAATCTAGTACACCATTTAAGAGTAATATTAATACTGTTGTATACACTAAAGTATCTTTGAAAATCGCTAAGGTAAATTTAATAGGACGAAGCATAAACAAAATTGCGATTTCCTCTTGTGATGCCCCAAATGCTTTTAAAACAGCGATTTCCCTTTTCTTATTTATGATATTAATTGTAAATACAAACAAGTATGATACAATACAAAATCCAATTAACACAAAGAGAATAACTTGTATTAATTGTGAAATATTTTGTTCTAAAAACTGATAGATAAAATCAAGTAGTATATTCTTATCAGCTACTTCTTGCTGAACAAAAAAATCAAGATATCTCTTCGTAAATATATCAAGGTTTTCATTTATAACACTTACGACAATAAAAAGAGTTAAAGATATACTGAATGTCCTAAACGTTTTCCCAAACTTCTTCTTATCAATGTCCATACTCAAGAAAGAATATTTCAATAAATTAAGGAATCCAGCAGATTTTTCTTTCAATTTTTTACGTTTTTTTATTTCGCCTTCAAAAATTGAATCCGTAAGGATTTCATCTTTAACTACTTTGCCATCAACCAACATTATGATTCGATCACTATATTTTTTAGCAAACTCTTCATCATGAGTTACCATAATAATTGTTTTTGTTTTTGATAACTCTTTTAGTAGTTGGAGTATCTCAACTGCAGTATAGTCATCTAGTGCACCTGTTGGTTCATCGCATAATATGATTTTTTGATCATTTACGATTGCACGTGCAATCGCTACACGTTGCTGTTGCCCACCACTTAGTTCGGGTGGTCTTACCTTTGTATATTGTTGTAATCCAACTTTTTCCAGAGCAATAATTGCTTGTTGTCTAGCCTCTTTGAAAGAAACACCATTTAGAATCAGTGGTGTAGCAACATTATCAAGAACACTCATATCTTTAACAAGATTAAATTCTTGAAATACAAACCCTATATAGTTGTTTCGAATCACATTGATTTTTTTCTTACGTGCTTTTGATATATCCTCATCGTCGATGATGATTTTTCCTTTGTCATACTCTAACAAAGTGCTTATTACATTCAAAAGAGTAGTTTTACCCGACCCACTTCTACCTAAGATCGAAACAAAACTACCTTCTTCTATATCCAAAGATATTCCTTTTAAAACTTGTGTGGTGTTATTACCATGTGTATAGCTCTTATGCAAGTTCTTGATGCTAAGTATGCTCACGAAATCACCACCTTTAAGTAAACTTATACATATAATACTAAATATATGTGTATATATTATGAATTCTAGAGATTTCTTTCCGCTTCAGTTATACGTAAATAATTAGGGTTTAAGCTATGTATATCTTTTACTTCTGTTAACAAATTAGAATGTAATAATTTGATGATATCAGGTTTTCCAAAACTAACAACTTCATATTCTTTTTTGATTAATTCTTTATATTCATCCAAGTTATGTAGTTCCTCATTTTTTACTAATTTTAGACCTTTCCCGTCATTTTTATATAGCCCGAGAAATGAATTTCCTCTTCTTGCATCAATCTCTGGTAATATTAATTTATCACCACTGTAACTACTAGCAATTAAAGCCAAACTACTGACAGTTTTAACAGTGATATCATTATTCCAACCAAACATCTTAGCAACAACAACACCTATACGTAATCCCGTATAAGATCCTGGTCCTACTCCAACTATAATTTCATCTAAGTCTTTTACTTTCAACCCATTTGCCAAGAAGATATTTTCGATTTCGCTCATAAGCTTTACAGAATGATCATTATGTCCTTCTTCATAGAAATCTGTTAAACATACTTCACCATCAAATAGTGCAATATACAAGAACTTTGTCGCTGAATCAATTACTAATCTTTTTAATGATTTCTTCATATTTACCAGTCCCTTCTATTTTTAATAATCTCTTTGTTTCGCCTATAATCTCAATTTCAATAATTAATTTTTCATTTGGTAAACTACCTAATATATGCCTATACCATTCAATAACACAAACTCCATCAGCGTAAATATACTCCTCTAAATCATAATCTACTCCAATCCCATTAAGACGATACACATCCATATGATATAGATTAATTTTACTTTCATAAATTTTTAAGATTGTGAATGTAGGAGAATTAATATTATCTCTAATACCGAAACTTGAACCAAAGTATTTAGTAAACGTCGTTTTTCCAGCTCCCAAATCGCCTTCTAAGCAAAGTAAAAATCCAGGAAATACTTCTTTTCCTAATAACCCTGCAAAGCTCTCCATTTCAGCCAAATTCTCTATAATTATTTCTTTATACATGCCTTCACCTACCAATTTCTTTTTGTAAGATATATTATACCATAAAACATAATTAATTATTATCATATTAATATGATATAATTGTACTATACTAAGGAGTGATTTTATGGATTTAATACTTTACAACCCTAGATCTAAGAACTCAAAAGGTAATATACAAACCCATAAACTAATAAAAGAATACAAGAAAAACAGAAAACCTTTTAGGTTAAAAAGCATCTTAAAAGTTAGAGATATGCAGGAATTTTTAACTTCTCATAGAGACATTGAAAAGGTTATTCTTCTAGGTGGAGATGGGACTGTAAATACTCTTGTGAATAATTTAATAAACTATGACCTTCACCAAGATATTTATCTAAAGAAAA